>JAGQLK010000080.1 GCA_020429485.1 Candidatus Dojkabacteria bacterium
ACTTCATTTCAAAATTTTCCACAAATTAACCATATTTCTTAATTGAAAGTATTGGTTATTATTAAATATGTTGGTAAACTATTTTTATAGATAACGTAGTTTTTGTCTTTTAACATAGAGATGTTTTCTAAAGAATTTAAGGAAAAGTACAAGTCTGCCTTTGCCATAGTAGCTTTCTTTTTGCTCACGTTGGTAATAGGATTAAGCATCAGATTTGTAACCCGCGAACCAGATTTACCTTCATCACTCTCCCAAGTATTAGGAGATTATTATGCTGTTGATATCGAACAAGCAGACATTACCACGGAAGTAAAAGATCAACTCTTAAGAGAAAAAATAGACACTGGAGAAATTAGATCAGAAACAGTAAAAGTAGCTGAATTATTATTGAGTGACGACAAAACTTATGCTGCAGATAGCCTAATAGTATTTCCTGATGAACTTGATCCTAGACCACAGTTAATTTTCATTGATGAAGTTAGACAGAGAAATGAACTAAATATTGAGCCAACTGAAGAAGAAAAGAATAAATTAGAGTTGTCTTTGATTGCTTTACTTGAAGACGAGAATATAGCAAATGTTCAACCAAATTACATATACACAACAGATTGGACAACGGGTGGGGCAGTTGATACACCAGATGATTTTGATTTGACCCCTTCTGCAAGCACAGGTAATCATTGGTACTACGAATTATCAAACTTACGAGAGATGTGGCAGGATTTAGGTTGTGAAGCAGGAGAACCAAGTTGTGGAGGTAACCCAGAGGTAACAGTAGCAGTTATTGATACAGGATTAGCTTATGAGGGTAGAACCTCAGAATGGGGTGATACATTTGGTCAGATGCCAGACATGTTCAATACCCCTGGCATAAATCTTTATACCAATGATGGAGAAACTCCAAACGATAATATCGATAATGATGGAAATGGTTATGTAGATGACTATAATGGCTTTGATTCGGGAGATTATGTTTATTGTAATTCATATTCTTGTGACACTGCAGAAAGAGCAGAAGAAGGACATGCTAATGATGATAATGGTCATGGTACTTATGTCTCTAATAATATTGTAGGTCTAGTAGATAATACTTTGGGAAGTGTATCACCTGCGCATAATGTTACATTGATGCCAATTAAGGCAAACTTCTTCCATGCAAATTCTTTTGGTAGTTTAGAATTGTGGTATGCGATAGATTACGCAGTTGATCACGGAGCAGACATTATAAATATGAGTCTTGCAGGCCCAAGCTATGACCCTTCACTTGATTCCAAACTTTCATGGGCAGAGTCTCAAGGTACAATTGTATTTGCTGCAAGCGGTAATGATAATACATCTGTGTATTATCCCGCAGCATATAGCTCAGTTGTTGCAGTAGCAGCAATTAATTCGGATGGGTCAAGAGCTAGTTACTCTAATTACGGTCCAGAAATTGATATAAGTGCATATGTTGGTAGTACGGGTGGAGTAGGCGGTGCTACATATCAGGGCTCATATACTTGCTTCCCTTGTAATCCTTTCACAACTAATTTCACATCATTTAGTAATATTTGGGCAATAGGTACATCATTTGCATCGCCTCAAGCAGCGGGAATGGCAGCAATGGTCTTATCTGTAGAACCAACACTTACAAAATCAGAAGTAACAACATATATGTATAACAACGCAATTGATGTCGGTACTGCTGGTAAAGATAACAATTCTGGATGGGGTGCAATTGATTGGGAAGCTACTTATGCAGACGTATATGCTGATAATGCAGTTCCAACAATGACCATAGTAGAGCCAAATGGTGTTGGAGATTCAACTAGTGATTTCTTTACAATAACATGGACAGATGATGATCCAGATAATAATGCATTAATTGATATCTATTGGGATGATGATAATGACCCAGATAATGGAAAGAACCCAATTTTCTACTGCCAAGATTTAAGTGAAGATAGTGCTACAGATAGTTGCGAATTCTTAACATGGTCGGTTCCTCCAGGTAACATTTATATTCATGGATGTATAAAAGATTTTGCTCATCCAGAAGTATGTGCTACAAGTTCTGGAACACTAACTGTATCAGCACCAACAACACTTTATGATAACTACTATCCTTTCTATGCAACTGGTGGTGGAAGTCAGGAGTGGATACTAATTGGGAATCCTACAGTAAGTTCTGCAATTGTAAATGTTAAAGTAGGTACACAATTTGAGAATAATTACACGATAAGTCCAGGTACATATATGTCATTGGTGCCAGGTGCATTCTGGGATGGCCCAGTAGAAATATTGTCAGACCAAGATGTCTACTCATCTAAAAGAACACTTCTAAATGGATCATTTAATGAATTTGAAGCTATCTCTGCTGCAGATTTACAGCAGAAATTCTATTATCCATTCTATGCAAATGGATCGGGCTCTGGTGATTGGATACTAGTTGGTAACCCTTCTGATGATACATCTGCAAATGTAAATATTACTATTGGTAGTAGTGTTAATCAAAATTATGTAATTGCGCCAGGTGAAAAAATAACACCATCATGGGGTACATGGGATGGCCCTGTGACAGTAACTTCAGATATAGATGTATATTCTACAAAGAGAACGATAATTGGTGGATCATTTAATGAGCATAAAGGTATCCAAGGTGATCCAGGTGCTAATGATCTGGCTCAATCATTCTTCTATCCATTCTATGCAACATCTTCAGCCGCTGGAAGTCAAGAATGGATACTGGTCGGCAATCCTGATGCATCTCTTACAGCTAATGTAAATATTACTGTTGGCTCTACTGTAAATCAAAATTACACAATTGCCCCTGGTGCTAAAATTACACCGAAATGGGGGACAATAGATGGTCCAGTAACAGTTACATCAGATATTGACGTTTATTCTACAAAAAGAACTCTATTGAACGGATCATTTAATGAGCATAAGGGTATTGTAACTGCTGATCATAGTACATCTATCCACTATCCATTCTATGCAACAAGTACGGCTCTCAAAGCTCAGGATTGGATATTGGTAGGTAACCCATCTGTCGATACCAATGCAAACGTAAATATTAAAGTAGGCGGCATTATCGATCAAAATTATGTATTAACACCAGGTCAAATTATTACTCCTAAATGGTCAGCTGTGGGTGGCCCAGTAACAATTACTTCTGATATACCTGTTTATTCTACGAAGAGAAGTTTGCTAAATGGATCATTTAACGAGTTTAAAGGTCTGTAGCGCAATTCTTAATAAAATAAAATGCCCCGATTAATTATGACTGCACTAAAAGGAAAAATTATTGTAGCGACTATAATATTAGTTGGTTTTGCTACAGCCTTGGTAGTATACGCAGCACGTGTTCCTCAACTGTCACAAAACGAAATAATAGTGGCAGAGAAAATATCTGCTGGCGAATTTGATGCAACAAAGATAATCGTAAAATATAAAGAAGAATTCTATGATCCAGAAGAATATAAATTAACTTTAGGTATAGAGGATGTAGCTGTTCCTGAAAATATTATTGAAGATAGTGATCAAGCTTATCATGTAGCAGAGACAGAGGAAGAAAAAGAAAATGTGCGTCTCAAGATTTTAGAATACATGTCCAAACCAGAAATAGAATTTGCAGAGCCAAATTATATCCGTACTGCAATGACATGGTCAATTGGAGCAACTACTGCAGTACCTGATGACTTTGATAATACAAAGCATTGGTATTACGTTGATGGTAATGTTCCTGAAATGTGGAAAGATCAGGATTGTCCAACAGGAGGCAATTGTGGAGCTTCTTCTAACATACTTGTTGCAGTTATTGATACAGGGTTAGCCTTTGAAAGTTATGATGATACTGGTGCAACAGGATTTGCTGAACAAGAAATGGGAGTTAGTGGCGGAATCGATTATACTGCTGTATCTCCAGAGTTCAATACTGCAGGTGGATTTAATTTGTATGAAAATTCTGTAGAAGCCGCATTTGGGTACAATGGTAAAGATGATGATTGCAATGGCTGGATCGATGATATCCATGGGTTCGATGTATATGCAAGAGATAGTTTAAGTTTCGATGTTGAGACTTGTGATGAGTTAACAAATACTATTCCAAATGATTTTAGCGGAATCAATGATAAGTATTTACTAAAGCAAGGTCACCCAATTGATACTCATGGACACGGAACATTAGTGACTGGATTAATCGCAGGTGTAGTAGATGATGGGGGAGACATGGTCTCACCTGCTTTCAATGTAACAATATTACCGATAGCAGCAAATCATCATTACTCTTTAACGTTTGACGATTTAATGCTAAATACAGCTATGGCTGAAATAGTTAACTTGGAGATCCCTGTAGATATAATCAATTTAGAAATAGGAGGACCCGCATATTCAGGTGCTTTAGAAACAAGAATCGATCAACTTGTAGGACAAGAAGGCATTGCAATTATTGCTCCTTCTGGAAATGATTCTACTTCTGGTTCACTCCAACCAGTAACTTATCCAGCTGCATATGATAATGTAATAGCAGTTGGAGCAGTAAATCATGATGATACTAGAAGTGAATATTCAAATGGTGGAAGTGATCTAGATCTAGTTGCATATGTTGGCGAAACAAATGCACTGGGTAGTGCAATATATCAAGATACACTTTCTTGTTATCCATGTAGTGATACTGACTCATTCAACGCTACAGCACCAACTACTGCTATTGGAACAAGTTTTGCTGCGCCTCAAGCCTCAGCGGCAGCAGCTGTACTATTAACAAATAACCCAAACCTTACACCATATCTACTAAAGGCTGCATTGATAAACACCTCCACAGATATAGGTGATCCTGGCTTTGACGATGATACTGGATACGGGGTTTTGAACTTCCCTCTTGTTAATGGCTTTATTGTTAAACATTATTACTATCCGTTTTATGCAACAGGAAGCGGTAGTCAAGAATGGATTTTGATAGTAAATCCTGATAACTCAGAAGTAGTAAATGCAGATATCAATATTGGTAGTTCTATAGCTGATAATGTTTCCATTAATCCTGAAAGTAATTCGATTAGTAAGTACGGTGTTTGGGATGGCCCTGTTGATTTAGTAACCGATGGAACAATATTTACCACAAAAAGAACATTATTAAATGGCTCTTTTAACGAATTTGAAGGTATAGCAGAGGCTGATTTAGCTACAGCTTATTACTATCCATTTTATGCAAATGGAAGTGGTGGAAGTCAAGAGTGGATATTAGTAGGAAATCCATCGCAAGAAAGTTCAGTTAATGTAAATATCAAAGTGGGCACAAGTGTAAATGAGAATTTTGTTTTGCAACCTGGTGAAAAGATTACTCCTAAATGGAATGTCTGGGATGGACCGGTTATCGTTACTGCTAGCGGTGGCACTGTTTACTCGACCAAGAGGACAGTTCTTAATGGATCGTTTAATGAGTTTACTGGTATAACAAGTAACCACTTCAACACAACTCATTACTATCCATTCTATGCGAATGGTAGTGGGGCAGGTGATTGGATACTTATTGGGAATCCATCTAGTTCCTTAACAGCAAACGTAAATATCAAGATTGGTCTACCAAGTGATGATGATTATGTGGATGAAAACTTTGTACTCAATCCAGGCGAAGCCCTAACTCCATCATTTCCAGCGTGGGGAAGTCCAGTAGTGATTACTTCAGATAATAACATTTATACTACGAAAAGAACGCTGATTGGTGGATCATTTAATGAGATGAAAGGCATAACTGATACCGCAGGTAATAATAAAATCAAAACGTTTTTCTAC
>JAGQLK010000081.1 GCA_020429485.1 Candidatus Dojkabacteria bacterium
CAATTATGCATTAGGTAGAAGGAAGACTTCTACAGCAACAGTAAGACTTTATGAAGGTAAGGGTGACTCAACAGTAAATGGTAAACCTCTAGCTGAGATTTATCCATCTAAAATTGATAAAGCAATTATACACTCACCTCTAAAGACGATTGATAAAATCGGCGAATTCTACTTCACAGTGAGAACTGCAGGTGGAGGTATCAAAGGTCAAAGAGATGCAATTGTACATGGACTAGCAAGAGCACTTGTTGATTATGACGAAGCATTTAAACAACCTTTGAAAAAAGAAGGCTTCCTTACAAGAGACCCAAGAATGGTAGAAAGAAAACATACAGGTTTCAGAAAAGCAAGGAAATCAGAACAATACTCAAAGAGATAGTTTTTCACTTAGAGAATCTCATGTTTTTTTATGGCTCTAATGCCATAACCTCTTTGTACGTTTGTTCTACTCTCTCTCGGTAGTTACTGAGATAGTAGGGGAAAAGTACAGCTGGGAGCGTATAATTTGGATTAACCATTCCATTTTCTTCCGCAATTCTATGTAGTTGAGGACTAATAATACTTCTAGAATAGCTTCCAGTATATCCATTAACTAATTCTTCATTTAGGCCGAGTGCAGAATAAAATAGCACATCTCGTCTATTTGAATTTAGTTGACTCATTAGAAAATTTTCTATTTCACTATCAGCTTTAATATTTGGAGATATTCTGTCTAGCACTAGATCTCTATTAACAAATCCAGAATGGAAAGCTACCATACCTGCAATAGCTATCAAATATCCTTTTCTAAGAAATGTAAATTCACTATATGGAACACCTTCTCTGTGAAGTACATTACCTATTGTCGCTCCTGGAGAAAGTGGTGGAGTATGAGCAAATTGTTTTCTTAGAGTTGAAATAGCAATTCCTCTCATAGCCGCAGCGTCTTCTATTGATCCGGTTGTCGCTAATGCTTGCCATGTAGCCAGTGTTTTGGGACTAATAGAATCGGCATCAATAATATTGTTAGGGAGAATCGGAATCGCTTCGTAGTTCATGTGTATTGGTTTTATGGAAATTATAGCATGTGTAATTGGTGCTCAAGATCTTTTTTGAAATGAAATTGAGAATATTCGTTTTTATTTATATATACTTCTTATCAGTTATACTAGTGGATCATAAAACCGAGTGGCGCTCGGACCTTCACCAACTAGTTAAGACCTATCATCCAGACAGTGGTACCTTTGGTATTGATATGTTGGATGGATTAGTAGAAGCTATCATTATAGATAATTTGAGGGTAGTTCCAAGCTCGCATACTCATGAGAGCATAACTAGGTTCGTATCCCTAATAAATGAGGCTAGAGAGATAGCTGATGTCCTAAAGGATAGGTATGGAGAAGAATATCTCGTTGATGAAATAAAAATGCGCCATAGATGAAATAATAATATTTAGCAAATATTACTTACCAAGTAGTTTCCATCACTTCACGCACTTGCTATAATTTCCTAACAGCACATTGTTGCTTCTATTAGGTATGCTAAAAAAACTGTTCATTCTTACAATTACGATAATTTTTCTTGCCATCCTGGCATTCTGGTCTCCATGGCAAAATTGGAATCTGAGCTGGATTAATTTATTGGGTATTGAATCCAAGGAAGAATTTGCTGGATTAAAAGTTATCTCTCTTGCAGGTGATATTGATGTTTATATTGATGACGAGTATCAAGGAACAGCTCTTGATGGTAACTATTTAGAAGTAACGCCTATAAATCCAGGTGAGCATTTTATTACACTCCAGAGACCAAGCGACACAGCACAATATACAGAGATTGTTCGTAAAGTAAACTTTGAACCAGGAATAGACGTTGTTATTGGTTATGAAATAGGTCCGACTGAAGAGTTTTCGGAGGGGCATATATTAGGCGTAAGAAAAAGCTTTATAAGTGAGACAGGACCGTTTCTAGAAGTTTTTTCTACACCTGAGAATATTTCAGTAACAATAGATGGAAAATATATTGGTGAGACTCCTATAAAGTCTCTAAGTATAGATGCCAACTCTAAGCATACATTAAAGTTTGAAAAAGATGGATATGACTCATTAGAGATAGAAATTTTGCCAGATGAACAAGAAGCTAGAGATCTGTTGAGAGATTATATTTTAACACTTGAAATTAATTTATTCGCAAGACCAGTAAATATTATTTCTGAATGAGCAAGATTAGAAAACTACACAGCACAAGTAGATATCCAACAACCCTTCTAATAAGAGGTGCAGATCCACTAGGTATTGAAATAGCCAAGTCATTATTGGAACAGGGTGGTTATGTGATAATAATTGATTATGAGGGTGAGCAGAGCAGAGAGAACCTTGAAGAGTTAAAGGACTATAAAATGCTTACTCTTTTAGATTTCTCTGCAATTGATTCAATAGAGGAAGATCTGAGGCGTTTGGACTATGTTTTTTATCTTCAACATAAGGCTACAGATTTCGAAGAGAAGATAGCTTCTCAAGAATTTCTTCAGTTCTCTAACTATTTAGATACTGTGCTTGATTTAACTGCTAAGTTTGAGGCGAAGTTTTTACTAACCACTGCCGTTAAAGCACATCAGATGATAGTCTCAAGAAAACAGCTTGATCTGAATTATTTTACTGGCAACGAAGAAACACATACTATCTATACCGAATTTGAAACTCAGAGATATGCAGAAAGTCTTGTAAAGGAATACCAAGAGAAAGTAGGAATTGATGCCAGAGTAATTAGGCTTGGAGAACTAATCGGTAAAGGTATAGAAGTGAATCCGAATTCAAATTTGATTAAGATTATATTAGATGGACTACACTCAGATTATTTAACTATACCTGGAGATGGATTAGAATCTGACTACTATATTCATAATCTAGATGCTGCTTATGGAATACTAAAGGCTCAATTTTCTCTAAATACAAAAGGCAAAATTTATACCTTGGCAAATGAGGAAGAGGTAACAATACTTTCTATTGCATATAAATTATTAGATCTATTAGAGTCGCCTAAGGATATTAGGTTCAAAGAAGATGATCATTCACTACCTCCATTGAAGCTATACAAACCAGCTCCAAATCTAACTCAGATAGGTTGGAAACCAAGAGTAAACTTTGAAAGAGCATTGGCTCAAACTATAGATTATTTAAAGTTTGGTACGGTCAAGGTAGTTGAAGCTGAAGAGGTAATCATTGATGATTCTGAGGATACTAAACAAGTAGGAACAGAGGAAGATCCACAAGTACAAGAAGTAAAACATCTAAAAGATAAGCTTAAAGACTTCTTCTTCGTAGCAGAGGAAGTAGAGGACGAAAAACCAAAGGATAGTTCAAATGAAGGAAAACATGAGAATTTGGATGATGCACTATCTAGACTAATTGCTGAAAGAAAATCACAAGAAAAAGCTAGAAAAGGAAGCATTATTTTAGCTAACAATAAGTTACGGGATAAATTCAAACCTAAAAAGGATCTGACAACTTTTCAGAAGATAAGTCTCTTCGTAAATTCAATATTTATCTGGTTCCAAAGAAGATTCCTATTCCTTAAAAATATTACAGTGACTGATTTCATTTTTGGAATGATTGGCTTCTTCGCCTTTGTAGTAATTTACTTCTTGCTGATTTCTCCACTGTTTAGCTTGGCTAAAAATCTTTTCTTTATCAATGGGAATATAAATGGATTAGAACAAGCTATGGCTAATCAGGATTACGTTGAGGCAAGAACATTTAATTCGGGACTGAAAAGCAATCTAATTGAAGCACAAGAAAGAACAGAAGAGCTTCAGTATCTGTTTGACGTATTTGGTCAGCATGATCTCTACATCAACACGCAGAACCTATTAGGTAATTCTGTTCAATACTTTGATGGCTATGATGAAGTACTAGTTGCTCTAGAGCCTCTGGGAGAATATTTGAATAATTATCAGCCAGGAGTTCAATACAGCTTTAGTAGAGATAACACTTTGACTATTTCTTCCGATCAGGACTTCTCAGAGCAAATTAATAGCATCAAAAGCAACTCTAGATTAATGAGTGTTGGCATAACTAAAATCGAAAAAAGTCAGCAAGAAATCCTTGATAACTTCGAAAAAATGCCAAGTGAGGTGCAAGAGTATTTCTTTCAAGATTTTGAAAATATAACTACAAATTATGAATCATTAGTATTTCTTGATAATACCTATAAGTACCTTCCAGGTCTCTTGGGAGATAGTGGGAATATGAATTATTTGCTAGTAATACAAGACAATTCTAGATACAGTGCATCTGGGGGAGAAATAGCAGGTTTTATGAGTATTACAATTGATAATGGCGTAATCAAAACAATTGATGTTATTCCTGTAGAGGATCTTGATCAAGAAATAGGTGAATATAATATTTCAGATACTGTATATTCACAAATTAACCTATTATCCAATGAGGATGTCAACTCGCAAAACATCACAATCTCGGACCTTGGTTATATTAGTGATCAACAGACTTATCTAGAAACTGTTGAGAGAATCTATTCCTTGGAACAAAACAAGAGAATAGATATGACTGTTAGCATGAACCTTAATGTTTTGCAGTCAATTCTAGAAAACCGTGGAGAATTGGTCTTTGAACAGATTAATTTCAATGCAGATAATATGTTGACGAACATAAATCTATTGATGGGAGAGAATGTAGGCGAAGAGCAAAGAAACACTATAATAGTCAACGTATTCGCTGTGCTTATGGAAAGGGAGTTGAATGATATTGGAAACAGCCACTCGATAATCTCTACTATCTTAGCAGATAAATCTTCTGCCGGTGATATGGCTTACTATTCATCTGATGTAGAATTAGCCAACTATTTAAGTATCCTTAGCAGTCAACAATTTGTGAGCAAAGATGTACTTGAATTTGGACTAAATTACGACCATGAAACTGTAACTACAGATAAATATCCGGTTGTAACTTTGGTTGCTAAGGTTCACCTTAATGCTGACTATACTACAGAAAAAGAAGTAGAGCTCAGCCTTTCAGGTGTAAGTAACTATTCAAATAGTTATCTATGTACACCAAATGGCTCAAAAGGGTTCGACTTTTCGGAGGTTGAAGATAGTTTAGTTACAACAACATTTTCTTTAGATAAGACATGTTTTATTTTCCAGGAAGATGATGATCTACGCTATAAAGTTGACTTTGATACTGTAGCTTTTGATAATAGGGTAGACACACTGTATAATTATAGTTTGGAGTTGGTAAAAAATAATGGCGTATTTGCCAACTACGAAATTGAGTTTACCTTTGATCCCGAATTGACTGTAGTTCCTGAAGATAGTAATTACACAAAACAAGGTGATGCGTTTTTGTATAGTGCTGGTGGGTTTGAAGGAGAACAAATTTTTAAATTTAATATTAATTAATAATTATGGATGACAATTCCTTAACATTCACAGAAGAAGGTCTAAAGAATATCGAAGAAGAATTAGAAGATAGGAAAACTAATGTCAGAACTAAGATTGCCGATGATATAGATAAAGCCAGAGAACAAGGTGACTTATCTGAAAATGCTGCATATAAAGCCGCTTTGGAAGCAAAAGAATTCAATGAAAATAGAATTACTGAGCTTGAAGATATGCTTAATAGAGCAACTATCAGTGAGAAGGCCGAGAAGGGTCTTGTAGGAATCGGTGTTAAAGTTAAGCTCCAGAATTTATCTAATAATTCTGAATATGAGTTTGATATAGTTGGCCAAAGTGAAGCCGATCCTGTAAATAAAAAAATTTCAATCGAATCTCCAATT
>JAGQLK010000082.1 GCA_020429485.1 Candidatus Dojkabacteria bacterium
GATTAGGAGGCCCAACAACTTCTATTAGCGCTGCTAGACTAGAAGAATTTAACTACCAAATGTTCGATAGTTTCATTTATGATGAGGATATTAGTATAAACCAGGACGGTACTTTTGATGTAAAGATTCAGAACACAACTGTTCACGCTAACTATATTATTAATGCGACAGGTCATGGCCGTCATAATTCGCCAATTCTAGATGATTTGAAAAAGCATGGATTAGCTGAAATAAATCCTAATCTTGGAATACTAAAAACTAGGAGTAATAGTTATACAATTGAACCTAGCGGGATTGCATGTATTGGACCATCTACTCATTTCGGTACGGATGGAATAGAATCTTTTGCTCAATATCTAGAGAGATATGTAAAGGACCTAGTTATTTAGACATTCTGCTTTTGGCAATAGCAGAAAGATTGTCTCTTTTTGACCAGTCTCGTTCCGTCTTGGTCAAATATTTTTTTCTTAATCTTAGAGATTTAGGAGTTACTTCAAGCAATTCATCTTCACCTAAAAACATCAGTGCAAAATCTAAATCTAGTGGTTTAATGGTTCTTAAAGCCATTTGAGTAATAGCTGCTTGATTTCGTCTTACGCCTGACTTAGCTCTTGCTTTAGTAGGATTAACTTCCATGTCTTGCTCAAATTTGTTTACACCAATCACCATACCCTCGTATACTCTTGTGCCAGGTTCGATAATCAGTTCCCCTCTATCTTGGATTGTGTTTAATGAATACTCCATTGCTACCCCATCTGCTGCAGAAATTAGAACACCTTTTCTGAATTGCTCAGGCTGTTCTGAGTAAGGGACGTAGTCGAGTAGGAAGTTATTTAACGTTAGATTTCCTTTTGTAAGGGTCAATAGATTACTTCTAAGTCCTAGCAAATTTCTAGTTAGTATTTGATACTCAAATCTTGTTGTATTTGTGTTGCTATCTGTTTCCATGTTAATTAATTCAGCCTTGCGACTACTTAGCTCTGATACAACTGCGCCATTATATTCTTCAGGTACTTCTATAAGCAATTCTTCTCGTGGTTCTGATAAAACCCCATCAACTTCTTGAAGAACAACTTGTGGTTTACTTATTTGAAATTCATATCCTTCTCTGCGAAGTTCTTCTATTAGAATAGCTAATTGTAATTCACCTCTACCTGCAACGAAGTAGCCTCCACCTTCAGCTTTAGTAATTTTAAGGCTGATATTAGTTTCAATTTCTTTTTCTAGTCTCGCCTGAATTAATCGGGCTGTAACATATTCTCCCTCTTCACCTACTAGCGGCGAAGTACTAGCTTCAAACTTTACTTGTACTGATGGGTTAGAAATTACAATTTGAGGCATCTGTTCAATAGCATTTGGTGCGCATACGGTTCCGCCAATTTCTTTGGAATCAATACCTCCTAGAGCTACTATTTCTCCAGTTGATGCATTATCTACTTCAATAAAGTCTAATCCTTCTCTAACAAGGATACTTTTGATCTTTCCGTTGGTTTTGCCTTCATCACTAACTACCACTGCAGAGTCTCCTACTTTAACCTTACCTCGGTTAATCTTGCCGATTAAGTAATTACCAATGTGGGAATCGTAATGAAGTGTTGTAATTTGCATCTGAAAAGCACCATTCTCATCACCTGTAGGTGCTGGAACAGTATCTACAATTGCATCAAGTAAAGGTAAAATATCTCCCTTTGCATTTGGAATATCTGTTGGGAGTTCTGCGAATGCATAACCAAGTTTACCAATTGCATAATATACTGGGAAATCTAGCTGTTCATCCTTAACAGCAAAACTTAATATCAAGTCATTTACCTTATCAAGAGTTTCCGCAGGCTTTGCAAAAGGTTTGTCTATTTTATTGATAACAACAATGAGTTTAAGATCAAGCTCAATTGCTCGTCTAAGCACAAACTTTGTTTGCGGCATTGGACCTTCTTGCGCATCAACAAGTAGAATACAACCCTCAGCCATATTTAGTGTTCTTTCTACTTCTCCACCAAAGTCAGCATGTCCAGGAGTATCTATGATATTAATCTTATGATCTTTGTATCGTATTGCAATATTTTTAGCTTTGATAGTGATACCTTTCTCTCTTTCAAGATCACCTGTATCCAATATCATCTCTTGCGACATTTCTTCTTGGCTTTCTCTAAAAACTTTTGTTTGTTTCAAGAAAGAATCAACAAGTGTTGTTTTGCCATGGTCTACATGAGCGATAATTGCAATATTACGAATATTCTCTTGTTTTGTATCTAAATCTTTTGTTTGCATCGTGGATTGTAGCACAACGGAAGAGATACTGCATCATCTAAATTACTATACTGTTAATTAAGCAGATATATGGTATAATTAGAGTCGTTAAGTGAAAAATACACTTAAGGGTACTGAGGATGTTCTCGAGATAATAGAAAATTTGTTCGGTACAATATTAATTTTTATGTACTGAACATGAGTTTCAAAGACGTATCAAAATCGCATAAGCGAAATAATTCAAAAAGACAATCAAATAATAGATCTCGTAATCGAGGTAAGCGAAATTCTCAAAAGAATAACAAGCAGAATAATCGCAATTTCAACAATAGTAATAAAAACACTAATAATAGATCAAGGAGATTTGCTCAGAAGAGAGCTTCTGTAATGCGTGATGGTTCTATCGACAAATCTATCTACATAAGTAAAGCTGTAGAGCGATCAACCGATGAGCAAGATGCGTATCAAGGTATTAAGTATACTGAATTTGATCTACATAAAGTATTAGCAGATAATATCGAGGCGAAAGGATTTATAGAGACAACAAAAATCCAAGAGCTAACTATTCCACTTATATTAGACAAGAAAGATGTTCTAGGTATTTCTGAAACTGGATCTGGTAAAACAGGTGCGTTTCTTATACCTATGATAGATAAATTATTAAAAGACAGTAATCAAAAGCTTTTGGTGATTGCTCCAACAAGGGAGTTAGCACTTCAAATAGCAAAAGAAGCGATTTCTTTTGTTAAAGATACCCACCTTAATGTATCTAAAATCATTGGTGGTGACAGTATGCATAGACAGCTACAACAAATCAGAAGAGGAGATCAAATAATTGTTGGCACACCGGGTAGAATAAATGACCTTATTCGCCAAGGTTATATAAAGATTGGAAACTATAATAATATTGTTATAGATGAGGTCGATAGAATGCTTGATATGGGCTTTATAGCTGATATTAGGTTTATTTTCGATAACATGACCAAGAATCGACAGTCACTATTCTTTTCAGCAACACTAAATAAGAGTGTAGAGCAGATAGTTGCATCTCTTAGCAATAGCTTTGAAGTGATTCAATTAGCAAATAATACTCCAAAAGACTCAATAGAGCAGAGTGTGATTGAGATTAGCAGTAGAGAAGAAAAGATGGAACTGCTTAATGGGCTTTTACTTCAAGAGGAAGTTAAAAAAGCAATTATCTTTGTTGATACAAAACGATATGCTAATAAAGTAGATAGGGCATTATTTGAAAAAGGATTTAAGGTAGGAGTTATTCATGGTGATAAGACACAAAACTTTAGAAAGAGAGTGATTGAAAAATTCAAGACTTCAACAATTAGTATATTAGTTGCTACTAATGTAGCAGCAAGAGGTATTGATATAGAAGATATCACACATGTGATTAATCTAGATGAACCTCAAAGTTATGATGAATATATCCATAGGATAGGACGTACAGGAAGAAATGGGACATCAGGCAGAGCATATACATTTATTGAGGTCAGCTCTAACTAAATATTTAGCATAGAAAATAATTGGTATATAATTATCTTCATGAGGAATATATTAAAATTACCATCGATTGAGGAGAGGAATATTCAGATATTCTATATAAATAATGTGTTACATAACGCATGGTTTTTTATTGGTAATTGGATCTTCTTTTGGACACTATATATGTCATATACTCAACTAGGCTGGGTTGATGCAATAGGATTTGGCTTTGGACTGCTAATGGAGATACCAACAGGTGCTGTTGCTGATTTTTTTGGCAAAAGAAAGACGATCATTCTAGCTACATTATTATCAGCTATAGGTATCCTCACTTTCACATTTGGTAGGGCTTATACACCAATGCTGATTGGCTTTCTTATAGCGCAGCTCGGTTGGGCTTTGTATTCTGGATCGGGTGAAGCTCTTGCATATGATACTCTTCTAGAAAAAAAGAAAGAAGAAACATTTGAAGATGTTATATCAACTGCACATTCGCTAAGACTAGTTACGATTGTAGTATGTTCAGTTGTGGGAATATGGGTTTATTCTATCGCTAACTACTTGCCACAATTTATTTGGGGCATAGCATACCTTATTACTTTTGCTATTTCATTTTTTATCATCGAACCAAAAGTAGATAGCTACGTTTTCAGCTGGCGCGGATATTTCAAACAGTTCAAATCAGGTTTCAAAACATTGTTAAGACGCGATTTATTGGTATATACATTACCACTATTAATGTTGATGGTTGTTTATACTATATACGATATAGGGTTAGTAAGGCCCGCAGTATCATTGGTAAATAATCTTAATGACGTGGGGCAAAGCATAGTTTTTGCATTAGCTAGTTTGAGTGCAGCAGCATTAGTATATTTCCTTCCTAAGCTTAGAAAATATATTACAGATTATTCTCTAAGTACTATATTAATTCTGGTTAGCAGTATTACTTTCTTAATGCTTGGATTTAGATTAGGACCGGTTATGGCAATACCAATGATTTTACTAGGTACTACTGGTGGCGCAAGTAGTCCACTTTTATCAATCATAATTAACAAACATACTAAATCTGAAGAGAGAGCAACTACCCTATCAACAGCAGCTTTCGTAAGTACATTACCATACGCATTATCTGCATCGTTTATAGGTTGGGCTATCGATAGTGATAACTTCCTTTATTTTGTTTTCCCAGTAGTTTTAATTTCTCTTTTCGTGTGGGGAATTAGCTTTGTACTACATAGATCAAAATAAAAAAAGAAGCTCTAAAAGAGCTTCTCTTAATCTTAGTTTATTGAAAGTTTCTACAAATTGAACTCTATTATTTCCTCAGAGAAGAAAGATGGTTCATATTGAAGTACGAAATCTGTTTCATCACTAGGTACCTCAAAAGTAACATATCCTTCAGTTGATTTATTTTCACCTAATACCTCAACTCCAAGTGAAGGTTCTGCGCCAAAGAAATTATATGTGTATGAATTTTCTTTAGAGTCATAAAGAGTAAAATTGAATGGGTTTGCAGTAATATTCTCAGAACTTGTGTTTTCTATTCTAACCTCAACAACAAACAGTTGATTACCTGCATCTGGTTCAGCGAAAAAGTCATCAGTCTGATAGTCTAGTTCTGTGCTTAAAATGGTTACTTTATGACCTTCTGCTTCTGCAGTGTCTCCATTAGCTGTGATAGTTTTAACTCCATCGTCACTGTTGTTAAAAAAGTCTGACGTGTCATTCGATGTATCAATATTGAAATCGAATGTCGTATCATTGGTATCTAAGCTCTGTTCTTCGAAGTATGCTACTGCAAAAACAGCGCCAGTAAATGCGCATAGTACACATAAAATACCTAAGCAAGATAGCCCAAGTATAGTGAAAATCAATTTTTTATCGCCTGTATTTTTTTGTACAGGTGTTGTTGTTGCACTCATTATATATATTAAAGATGAAATAATAAGTAATTATAAAACTTGGATAATAAATAATCAAAGTAGAATTGTTTTAAAGGGT
>JAGQLK010000083.1 GCA_020429485.1 Candidatus Dojkabacteria bacterium
TGCCAATGTAAAGAATAAGTTGCGATAGTTACTGCCCTCTCTATACTTTATCTGTGAAATAACTCGATCTATTCGATATTCTTTAGTCTGCCAAAAATATGTATCTAAGGTTAGATTTCTAAATATTGTAATCCAAGAAGGCAATGCTAAGAAGAAAACTAAACTCAATAATAATAAACTCATAGCTGTTTAATAAATATGATTAATAATATCTCATTTAATAAAATCGTTGACATACTGTGCAACCAACTTTGGTTGTTTTATAGGTAGGTTATGCGTTGCATCTCGCACTACCTGTAATTTAGCATCTGGAATAAGTTTAGCAAACTTTTGGCCATTCCATAAAGGTGTATATGTATCCTTCTCACCCCAAACTAACAGAACTGGAATACTTATTTGTGGCAACTGCTCATCATAGTTTACTTTTAATACATTCTTCATAGAATCTTGCATTACCTTACTAGCCTTCAGGTAGTCCTGTTCTCTGACTAATCCTTTATAAAAGATCTTTCGAGCAAGTGGCTTTATTTTGTTCAGAATTGGTAGCGAAAACAATGCACCTAATAGTTTTGCAGGAATAATAAATAAGGCTCTCTTTAGAGAATTTCTAGGTTTAATTCCTGATGCATTAATTAACACTATTGATTCAATTAATTCTGGATACTTCAGTGCTAAACCGATACTTGTCTTACCACCAAATGAGTGACCTATCAAAATAGGTTTGTTGATCTGATTATATTGGATAAAATCTACAATTGAAGCAATATACTGATCTTGATCAAAGGCTTCTTCAGGTTGAGGAGTCTGTCCAAAACCTGGAAGATCTAGATTATAGACTTTATAACCTAGGACAGATAGTTCATCTTGTAGTCCAGATAAGCTAGCGGAAGATCCACCCCAGCCATGGAGTAAAATTAAGTTTTTATTCGAATCACCTTTTACAGAAAAGTTTATATCCATATCTTAATATAACTAATAATAACGTTTCTCGTCACTTAAGGATATCAAAAATAATCTCATCTTCAATAACTGCATTTTTCTTAACGAACTCAAAACCGTATTTTTCTTTAAGATTAAATTTATTAACACTGAAGCCTACGGTCCTTAATTTTTCTAAATAATCCTTACCATATATTCTCATATGATCATGTTGTCCAAAGTCTTTAGACCTATTTAGTGTATCTGTCTCATATGTTTTCTCAAGAACCAAAGAATATGGAACTTGTAGGACAGCTCTACCACCTTTTTTCAGTACCCTAAATATCTCACGTAATGCCTGTAGATCATTATCTATATGTTCTAGAACATGATTAGCAATAACAAGATCGAAGAATCCAGAAGGAAATGGAATCTTTTTGAGATCTATTTGTATATTTCTATCATTATTATTGAGAAAAGTTTCAAGATATTCTGCGCTTTTTATCTGCTTCAATTTTGTTTTCAATGAATTAGATGGAGAAGCATGCAAAATTGTTGGCTTTTTCTTAAAGATATCTGTTTCATGCAACAAAAAAAGATACACTGCTCTATCTCTATCCTTTGAATAGCAAATCGGACAGAACATATTTTCTCTACGTCCACCACCTACTACATCTAGTTCATGCAAGACAGTTTCTTCCTCCCCACCAGGCAGAAATTGTTCAGACTCTACATTACACATTGCACAAAGAAACATGAGTTGAGTTTATCAAATAATATTTGTTGTTATAATTTTACTATTAATGAAGATAAAATGAGTTTAATTAGCCTCTGTATGATTGTAAAAAATGAAGAAAAGATTCTGAAGGAGTGCCTAGAAAGCATAAAAGATATTCCAGATGAAATAATCATTACAGACACTGGTTCTAAAGATAATTCTGTGAAGATTGCAGAAGAATACGCTGATAAAGTTTTACACTTTGATTGGATTAATGACTTTAGTGCTGCGAGGAATTACTGCGAGAGCAAAGCTTCAGGTGAGTATATTCTAACTTGGGATGCAGATTGGATACTTAGTGATAAAGGTCGCAAGTTCTTACTTAAACTTAAAAATAACAAGCTTAATAACTTAGACCTAATAGATGGACAATGGATAATTGAAAAAAGTGATTCAGATGAAGTTATCAAATTCACACATCGCACAATTATATTTCGAAGGGGCTCTTTCCACTGGACTTACCCCATTCATGAAAAACTTGTACCAAATACTAAACAGACATTGACTGGCGAATATTTCCCTGAAATAGAAATTAGTCATTTTAAAGATCCAAATGACAAGTCACACAGATATAAACAATCAAACACAATTGTTTCAGCCCTAATCAAATCAAAGCAATGCCCTGCGCATGTATTGTTTGCACATGGCGAGAATCTTCTTTTTCAAAAGAACTATGCAGATTCAGAAGCTATCTTTTTAGACTATTTAAAAGAGTATCTTGATGAAGACGAGACAACTTCTGTAATGGCAATTGAACGCTTGATGCAAATCTATCTAGAAACTGAATCGCTCAATAAACTTGAAGTACTTATGCGAGAATATCAAAAGAAGTTTATCCATAATCCCCGGTTCAAGCTTGTACTTGCAGACAGTGTAGCTGTAAGTAATATACTTGCTGCCGATGAATACTACGAAGACTATCTCAAATTTCCAATCAAAAAAGGATCTGATGGTAGATTATATGATTATGAAAGATACGAAATTCATCCAATGTTGATGCTTGCTAATGTTTATTATGTGTCCAATCGAGAACAGAAGGCTCAGAAGCTACTTGAAAGAGTAATTGAACAAACCAAAGTTCCTACTACCAAAGAAAAGGCAAAACTAATTCTGAAAGATATTCTCCATGAATGAAGTATCTTTATGCATGATTGTAAAAGATGAATGCAAAATAATCAGGAAAACATTGAAGGAGATAAATGATATTGTTGATGAAATAATCATCGTAGATACAGGATCTACTGATAATACAGTGTCAATCGCTTCCGAATTTACTAAACACATTCACCATTTCACTTGGATAGATAACTTCAGTGCTGCTCGTAATTTCTGTGATAGATTTGCCACAAAGGACTATATTATGACATGGGATGCGGACAGCACCTTTATCCTAAATGGGAAAAATAAATTTAAAGAACTTAAAAATAAATCCTTTAATGGCTTAGATTTGATATTAGGCTCATGGGTAGTTGAGATTGGTGATAACGGTCTACCACTAAAGACCCTGGCAAAGCCTATTATCTATAGAAGAGGCAACTTTCACTGGGAAGAACCTATTCATAATGTTTTAGTTTCAAACATATCCAACCAGGTCGTTAAATCAAAAGTTTATCCTGAGATCACCTTCCTTCATACGAAATCAAAATTAAAAAATGAAGTGCGTGGTGATCAAACAAAAAGAATTATTGAAAGAGCTCTCAAAAGCAGACGTGAGCCTCGCCTACTAGTCTACTATGGGGAGCTTTTGTTTAAAGAAAAGGATTTTCAACACGCAGAAGAGATTTTTAACGAATTTTTATCAAAATATTCAAATCTAGAAGAAAGTGTATTTGTAATAGAGAAATTGCTTTTTATACTTCTCTCTCAATCTAGACAAGAAGAGCTTAATAAATTAGTAGAAAAATATAAGGATACCTTTTATTACCATCCGAGATTCAAACTGCTATACGCAGATATGATTGCTGCTTCAAAGTTTCTAAAAGCTAAGAAATTCTACCAAGAATACTTAACCACTCCAGTACTCGAAGATAATAGAAATTATTATTATGATATCGAACGCTTTTATATCCATCCAAGATTAATGCTGGCGAATATATTAATTAAGGAAAACGATATAAAAAATGCTTTATCTCTACTAGAAGATGTAAGCCAGAATACTACCTTGCATTCAACCAAGAACACTGTTAATTTATTGATAGACCAATTATCAAACACATGAAATCTGCCAAGAAAAGAATCAAAAAGGGAGCGGCAAAAGCAGTGATAGGTAGTTCAGTAATAGCAGCGTCACAGATTCTAGCTAGTTTCGGCAATACTGCGATGGCAGATTGTGGCGGTTATGGAGGAAATGTCTGCTTAACAATCACACCTCAAGATTTTTGCGTAACGGATAATACAGCTACAACTGTAAATCTAGGTAACTATACTCCGCATCCATATGTTGGTGATTTGGTAGATCCTGATACCGAAGGATATTATATTACTGGTGCTACAGTTTCTAGTGGGGCAAACCAAGTAGCGCCATTTGATACATTTACAACCACTCCTGCATCAAATGCTTACAATGGATATCCGGCTGGACCACCAACTCCAATGTCTACATTTAACTATGACTTCTCTTTTACTTCACCTGATGTCCCTGCAAATACTGGCCCAATTTCATTAGGTAATGGAAGAAGAGAGTACGTGATTGATCTATATGCAGAAGCAAGAGAGTGGAATGGCTCTAGCTATGTAACCACTAATGGTCTCGTAACTGAGCCTGATGAGTTTATTACTGTGACTGTTGATCATAAAAATACTGCACCAACAATTGCTAATCCTACTCAGCCAGAAACTATATACGTACCTAGTGGCACCACAACTATTAGTTTTGATGTTTCTGTTGATATTAGTGATGTTGAATCAAATACAGCAGATATAACATTTCAGTTAAGTGATAACTCATTATTTACAAACATAATTCAAGCACATACATATTCTGGTGAGTCTTTGTCCTCTACTCCAGCTACATTTGAGCATTCTTGGACTGACGTACCAGTTGATGATTACTATTGGCGAGCGATTGCTACAGAGACAGATGCAATAGGAACATGTGCTGGATTTGCTAATTCACAGTCGGGGAATAACTTCACAGTACAAGCTTCTTCTACATTTTTTGAATCAGCAGATGCCCCTACTCCCACTCCGGCAGTTTTGCCAGAGACTGGAATTGTTAGCGATGCAATTGGAATAATTGACTTAGGATTCCTATTTCTTATTTCAGGACTTGTTGGTATGATGTTTACAGTTTATCACGCAGTTACTAAATACGATAAACTCTTTAAACGAACTAAATCAGAGCAATAGTTTTGGGCATTTCAATTCATTTTATTACAATTTTTCCTGATATGTTCTCCTCTCCTTTCAATGAGAGTATTATCAAACGCGCACAGGAGGCTGGTTTAGTAGAAATTAATGTGCATGACTTGAGGAAATGGACTGAAGATGATAGATCGACTGTTGATGATAAACCATTTGGAGGAGGCGCAGGTATGGTAATGATGATTGAGCCATTTTATCGCGCAGTCAAAGAAATCACTTCAGAACTAGAAGGTAAAAAATACGAAATAATTGTCACCAGTGCAAAGGGCGAAAACTTTACGCAAAATAAGGCAAAGAGTTACTCACAGCTAGATGCACTAATTATACTTTGTGGACACTATGAAGGAATTGACGAAAGAGTAACTCAAAATATTGCTACTCAAGAAATTTCTATTGGAAACTACGTACTTACCGGAGGAGAACTCCCAGCAATGGTTATCGCAGATGCAACACTTAGGCTGATTCCAGGTGTACTAGGAAATGAGGAATCTTTGCACGAAGAGTCTTTTCATGACACAGACAATAAGGAATATCCACAGTTCACAAGACCAGCTGAATTTGTCACTGATGAAGGAGATATATGGAAAGTACCTGATATTTTACTTAGTGGTAATCATCAAAATATTGATACATGGAGAAAGGAT
>JAGQLK010000084.1 GCA_020429485.1 Candidatus Dojkabacteria bacterium
ACATTGACCTCGAGAGAGTGCATAATGCGCTTACGAATATTATTTTTAGAGGGATCGCAAATACAGATCCTTCTTTGATTTTTAGTAATTACTCAGAAGAAGATCTTGAAATGGGTATTCCAGTTTCTCAACTTGAAGTTAATCCTGGCAGTGGATCAGATGAAAAGGTATTGAGCGGTTGGGATTTTGCAATCAGCGAGCAATGTAATTTTGCATATTTCGTAGCTGGTGACATTATGCTAACGATTGAAGGAACAGTAGAGAATATAATGAATGGTAATTGGAATCTGCGAGGCATCAGGTGGCAGGGTTCTGAACTATTCTTAGAAGGTACAAATACAAGAACAGAATTCACCTTAGGATGTAATTATTCGAATATCCAAGATATATTTGGAGAGTTGCCAATTGTGGAGCCTGATGATGCAACAAGACAAGCACAGGACTTAAATCTGATGGAGTATGCTTATCCAAGACTACCCGAACTATTAGAACATGCAGCACAGACGTCAGAACCATACATGACAGAAGGAGTAATGTTAAGTTCAGAGCAAATAGAGTATATGGCATCCCAATTAGACTATTTAGCAGATCAAGGTTTACCTGTGTATACAACTACAGGTGAGATGAGAGTTGTAACAAACAGTAGATATGCTACAGATGCCAATCCCTGGGGATATTACTTATTCCAGTTGAGTGGTGGTATCGAGTCACGATACTTTCCTATGCCAATCCATGTTGAAGGTGAAACGGTCGGCTATCTCATGACCAACTATACAATTAGACATTGGAGCGAACCCAGAGCTGAAGCCGCTACATTCTCAAGGCAGTCAAGAATGCCGACCCACATATCTCGAGTGATAGAAGGACAACGTATGGAAGAGGTTGCAGCAACACAAGTAAGAGATCAGGTATTTAATATGTTCGATGAATATTATTTTGAGCTTTATGATTCTCCTCCATTTATAGATGTATTTGATTTGGATCTAGATGCTCTGGGTGATCCTCGTATATCAGAAAATCTAGTAGATTTCGCACATGCACTTAATAACCCTGTTCCTAGATTTGTACGAGTAGCGGATGACTTGCGACAGTTCATATATGACGAGATAGACTATCTTGCTGAACGAGAAATACTCCTGGACATGATAGCAGATTACTTAAGCTTTTTGATTGTGCACAATGGCTTAGAAATTCAGGATGCTTATGACTTTTTAACTCAACAAAGATTTTATTTAGGTATGGAGGGACTTAGAGACTTTATCGACTTTGTATACAGAGACGGTGTATTTATTGAGTTTGATGAATAGAGTTTCTATCTCTTCAACTTCTAGCCATATTCTCCCATCCTCTGCTATAATCAACTATGATGAATACTGAAAAGCGTATCGCAAAACCTCAATACATTTATTCAGTTGAAATATCCTAGGCTTTCAACACCTAACTGCACGCCTAGAAGAAATATCCAAATATACAATTTCTCTCAATAAATATGGCGTGACTTTGTTTTACGTTAATTTATAATCTTTAGTAATCATGTTGAAAGTAAATAATTTAAAAATTGAATACGCAAGCCTACTGTTTTCTGATGTAAATTTCACATTGGGTAATAAAGAACGTGTTGGTCTTGTGGGGTTAAATGGTTGTGGTAAATCAACTTTACTCAAAATAATAATGGGATATGAGGTCCCTGATGAGGGTGATATCCATGTTGGAAATGAAATTATTGGCTATCTCCCGCAACATCTCGGGTTTGATGAGGATATGTTGGTAGGTGAGTATCTGGAATCATTAGTGGATAATCCATATACAGACATGTGGAAGATCGAAAAGTCATTAGATAGGCTAGGGCTAACTATCAAAGGAGAGGAAAGCTTTATTACAAATCCAGAGTTGGTAGCAATAGACTATTATTCACCTATTTCAATCTTAAGTGATGGCCAGAAATTAAAGTTATATCTATGTAAATTGATCATTAATGAATCCACTATATTGCTTCTAGACGAACCAACGAACCACTTAGATATTGAAGGAATAAATTGGTTAGAAGGATTCCTCAGGAACTATGAAGGAATCATAATGGTCATATCGCACGGTAGATTGTTTCTAAATAATCTAGTAAATATCATCTATGAGATTGATGACCAAAAGTTAAATATTTTCCATGGTAATTATGACGAGTATTTAGAACTGAAAGATGAATGGAGAGCTAAAAGAGATCTTGAATATACAATGCAGGAGAGAAAAAGGGAAAAACTAGAAGCTAGGCTTGAACTGGTTAGAAAGTTTAGTAGCGGTAAGAAGCAGAGTGCAGCAGTAAAAGCTGTGAAGTCAAGAATCAAAAGAGAAGTCGAAGCAAATGAGGTAAGTAAATACCAAGAAAATAAGATCACCAATTTAGATATTGATGGCACAATTCATGCTAGTAAAGTAATGATTTCTATCAAAGATTTAGAGTTTTCTTACGGTCAAGATAATTTACTAGAGAATTCTAATTTAGAAATCTACGGTAAAGAAAAGGTATGGTTTTATGGAGCAAATGGTATAGGTAAATCGACATTGATTAAGCTGCTTACTGGAAGCTTGGTTCCTGATAAAGGTAAAGCCCAGATTGGTGACAATGTTAAGTGGAAGTATTTTTCACAAGATCAATCTCATCTCCCTGCCGAGATGACTGTACGTGATTTTATTATGCAGGTTGGGGGAGTAGATTATGGAAAATCATTTGGGGTACTAGCTCAGTTTCTTTTCCCTAAGGAATTGCAGAACTATACATTGAAAAGATTGAGCCCAGGTCAGAGAGCTAGATTATCGTTTGCGGCATTCTCTTTAGGCAATAATCAATTACTGATACTAGATGAACCAACCAATCATCTCGATATTCAAACAAAAGAGTCTATTGAGCATGCGCTAGAAGCTTTTGATGGTACTATTCTTCTTATTTCGCACGATAGATACTTTGTTGAGCAAATAGGTATTAATAGGAAATTTACCATTGAAGATAAAAGAATATTGGAATCTTAACCTTAGGTATATTATTAGGGCATTTGATATAATCTGCCCATATTCAAATATCAATGATAGATCAATATAGAGATATACCTGGCTTTAACTCCCTAGTTGCCAATTTTGATAGGGAGGCTGATGCTGGTTTAGGATTTGTCTCTGCAGGGCAAAGAGAAGCCTCACACCATCTAGCAGGAATACTTGCTCATAAGCTACATACAGGCTCGGGAGGCATTGTTCAACTACAAGAAGCCGTAGGAGGTGCAGGTAAGACTACATTATTAAATGCTATAGAGCCGGTATTACAAGCAAGACAGATCCTCAGGATTCCTGATGAAGAAGTAGATCCTTATGCATGGCTAGCAGCTAGTCCATCTGGAATTGCCGTTGCGACAGGAAGATTTTTTGGTGTTAATTTACCAGCTACTGAATTGATTACAGTTAGAGGCTTTACAAATGATGAAGTGCAATATCTACTTACAGGAACCCAAGGAGCTGAGTTGTTAAATGGAGATGCTCTTGCAGATGTAGCAAATTGGTCTCTGGGCAGCATGAGATTAGCTGGAGACTCCGTAGGACTACTAGCAAGATCTCCTGAATTATTAACTGATGAAAGATTAAGAGTAGCAACTTTAGAAACAATGGCGGCTGAGTTTCTAATTCAGAGAATTCCACAATCATTACTATCATCATGGGCAGGTATCAAAGATGTCTTTGCTAGGGTTAGGGAATTTATTCCTCTGGGCTCAGGAATTGGCATAGATGGTGTTGCAAGCAAAATGTATGAATTATCGGAACCGTTGCAAAGACTTAATAGTGTTTGGGATAGTGTTGTTTCCAGGTACCCAATCAGAACTGATCAACAAACCTATGGTATATATAAAGAAATGGTTATGCGTGAGAATTCACGTCCTTCAAATAATCCATATAGAGAGCCACGGATGATTCTTGCTGCAAATATACCAGCTGAATTAGAAAGGGAGTTGGCTGAACATATCTATGGTGTTATCTTTGCTGAATTTAACTACTCAATGAGGAAAACTGGATTGGCAATTGTAGAAAATAATGATGCAATGCAGCAAGCCGTTGATGCACCAAAAGATGACTATGAGACTAGATTTAGATTGTATGAAAGAGCTGAGCTTATGTCACTACCTTTAACATACAGTGAACCTAGATATCTAGGTGGTGATCATGTCTCTGCAGTAGAAAGGCAGCTTGAATATTATCAAGGTATGCATAGGTTATTAGCGATTTCTGGTGACCATAATAAAATACCAGATACAAGTATGAAGTTTATGCTTCTACTAGAAGCAGAGTTACAAGCAAGAGGAATAGAATATAGCATTCAACTCATTGATAAGATGTATGCATACTCACCAGGTGAGGAAGAAATATTTGAATTAGTTTAATGTATACTAATTATAATTACTAACTAATTATTTTTAATTATGTCGAATTCATTAAAGGTTCTAATAGAAGGTTATGCATATGAAAACGAAGATGGTAGCTGGAATGCATCACCAAGTACTACATTGATAAATACTAATGGAGTTAATGTACTAGTAGATCCAGGAGCAAATATTCAACTTCTAAAAGACAGCCTAAATAATAATAAGCTTACTACTCAAGATATCGATATTATTTTCCTAACTCACTATCATCCGGATCATATACTAAATATAAGGCTATTCCCAGAGCATAAAATATACGATGGAGGAACTATTTATGATTCTGATCATGAGAGCTTCTTTGAGAAAGTAATTCCTAGTACCGACATAAAATTACTTCCTACTCCAGGTCATACGGCTGAGCATACTGCATTGCTGGTAGAAGTAGAAGGTGAAATGTACTGTATCGCTCAAGATGTATTTTGGTGGGTAGATGGTGAGCAGGATAATAGCACAGAAGAGGCATTACTAAATCTAGTAGATCCATTTGCGCAAGACATAAAACAATTGCTCTCATCTAGAAAAATAGTCCTAGAAAAAGCAGATTGGATAATCCCAGGGCATGGCAAGATGTTTAAGAATCCACTTAGAAAATAAATATTTATCTTACGGTTGGATTTTATGAGATGTTTCCCAAATAGTTTGCATTCTATGTTGTTCGATCGAGTCTATGTGGAAATTCACTAAAATATTGTCTAACTCCAACTGTGTCTCAAGAACTGGTGCAAGTATTTCTTCTAGTTCATGCTGAACCTGCTCTTGCTCAGAAAGATTTCGTTCCATACTCCCGATTGAAATATGAGATTTGAAGTTATCTAGAACTCTAGAATATCCGTATTGCTTTAGGTAGCTGATTTCTTGCTCATCAAAGAATCCAGACTCCGCTCGTTCGACATCTTTTTGACGGATGCAACCATCTCTAAATGGTTCCATTAGTTCAATAAAGTCTTTATGCAGCTTCATTATTTCTGGTCCCGACACTCTGATCATGAAGAGATTAGATTTTTCAGAAAAAGATAATCCGGCAAGATTGAATCTAAGCGTTGTATGTATTTGATTTAAATATTCATCAATTGCATGTCTTGCATTAGCTAAATTTTCTTCTGGGAGGGGAACTATTGCATAAGTAACATGTGGTTCCATTGTAGAATAATAGCTATCATAGTTATCCAGAAGATACTTTTTACACTTGGTAATTAAC
>JAGQLK010000085.1 GCA_020429485.1 Candidatus Dojkabacteria bacterium
TAATACTGAAAAATTTTTCATGAAATCAGACAGAATACTACTGATTGCTATTGCTATCTTACTTCTAGTTATTTCGATTGGATCATTCTTACTTCGTAAGCAAAGTACAGACGAAGATCTCATTAATGATTATCCAGAAACTGGTTCTATTGCACAAACTGTAGCTATCGATCCACCAGAGGAAATTCCCTTAACCAATCCAACTATAGATGATCTGGATGTATCTATTGTTGAAGGACAAGCTCATATTGATTATGATGTGCTGGGTGCAGAAACAGTCAATGAAGAACATACTGCATACATTTCACTGTTGATTAGCGATGGCTGGACAATAACAAAAGAAGAAAAATTTAATGATTCTCATTCTGTTATAGAAGCCAAAAAAGGCGAGTTAGAAATAAGGTACTCATTTACTGCTTTTAGTAGAGGAGTGAAAGTAACTGTTAGGGGAGACAATATATGAAGAAGAGAGAAGTAACATTTAATAAATTAATAGACCGACTTAGCAATCAACTCCCTTTTATACAGCGAACTGAATTCAGGATCATAATGCTAGTACTTGGAATCATAACTATGCTTACTCTTGTTGTGCTTCTAATTGTTGATATTATTCCTTCTGAAGTGGAATACGCTGCAGGTACTGGACACTACATTAATGTCGCTGGCTGTGGACTAAGTCCAGCACCAGGTTGTGCTTTACAGGCGAGATGTAACTATTCATCAGGTGAATGTACAACACAAGCTGGAGAATATATGTTCTTATGGAAATGCGGGGGTGAGGTGCCTGACTGTAGAGAAGTTCAAGTAGCTTATAACCAGACTGGTACATTGGACGTAAATGACGAAAATCTATGTGGAGGGAGTGTTCAGCTTGATGTATTCAATCATAATTGTAGACCGTTTGGTGAACCGTACGGAGGATGGACCTGCGATGGAAATGATCTTATTGATTACATGACATGGTATTGGGACTCATGCGATGCACCGACTCCAACTCCTAATATTACAATTACACCAACACCGGAACCTACTCCAGCTGTATGTGATGTGAGCCAAATAGATTTACAGTTCAGAATTGATTGTCCTTCGACTGATGTAAATGACACTATGTGCGGAGGTGCTATCTCTGGTGCTACACCGATAGATAGCGTATGGTACCAAGGCTCTGACATTACTATGCATGTGGCAAATAGCAACTTTGTAGAGATTGTAGATGTGAGATGTGTACTCGATCCAACAACAAATCCTAAGACATTGTTCAGCCAAGGATACGTTCAAGTGAGCATTGATAACTCACCTAATCCAGATCAGGTTATAGGTACTTATTCAATCAATGCACAAAATCTTGATTGGAACGGCATTTATGCTGAGTATGGAGATAATATATATAAATTTAAGTGTGTATTGACGCCTTGATAAGAGTCATTATCAACACAATTGCAAAAACATTCTTTCTGCTCACAATTCTAGCTGCAGGAGTCTTTTTGTTTACTGTGTCTGCAAGTGCAGCAACAATCAATGTAACTACTACAGCTGATGAAGCAGGTTCTGTAGGCTCAGGTTGTGCACTTCGTGAAGCAGTCACTGCAATTAATAGTTCTTCTGCTACAGGAGGATGCCCTGCTGGAGATGGATCAAGTGATACTATTGTGTTGCCTGCAGGGACTTATACATTATCATTAGACGGACAAGGTGAAAATGGAAATGCAACTGGAGATATAGATATTAGTGCTCCTATGACAATACAAGGCGCAGGGAAAGGATTGACTATCATCTCGGGTAATACTGCAGCGACAGATACTGTTAGAGATAGAATATTTGATATTAATACTAGCACTACAGTCAACTTTGAGGGATTAACTATGACAGAAGGGCTAGTATCTCAACCGGGTGCTGATATATATGGTGGAGCTATTTATGCAGTTGCAAATGTCACCTTGAACTTCACCAATGTAGCTTTAACTAATAATCGTCTAAAGATTCAGACTTCATATGAAGATATGTGGGGATGTGCGATTTGGTTCGAAATTGGTGGGGGCTTTTCTTTTACTAATTCAGATATTACAAATAATGGCTGTGATAATAATAGTATGAATACCAGATCTTTCGGAGGAGCTATAGGTGTAAATTGGCAGGGACCAAATAGTGGTGATGTATCATTAGTAAATTCAACAGTGACTGGTAACTACGCTTATGGGTATATCGTTGAGGGTGGTACTTTCTATCTAAACCATCCAAACAGTGTTACTGTTACAAATACTACTATCTCTAATAACCAGGCTATTGGAACTGACCCAGAGTTTAATCAGTATTCATCTGCATGGACAGCAGCTATGCTTATATATGGTAGTTCAACCAATATTCCAACTGTCACTGTTACAAATAGTACTTTTGATAGTAATGTAGTTGATATCACATCACCTACAAGTGATGCACTTGGATATGGCTCAGCATTTACAGTTTTTAACGGCAATACCACTGTAACAAATTCTATTTTTAATAATAATTCTATTACGAGTCATTCTAATTACTACAATGAAATGTGGGGAGCTGGTATTTATGCAGCAGATGCTGGTTCACTTACCATTAATAGTTCACAAATTACTAATAATGTAATTGACTCTAATGCGAATCTGGAGGATTGTGAATACCTAGTTGGTGCAGGTATATATGCTTCTACAGCTACAAAAGCTGTAATAAATAATTCTACAATTAGCGGTAACTCAATAACTTATACATATACTACTTACAATGGATATGATTGTTCGATTGTATTTGGAGCAGGAGTTTTAGTTGAATCAGACGCAGATATGTCATTCAATACAATTGCTAATAATCATGTTGATGAAGCAGACTGGAATGAAGGAAAAGACCAATATGGGAGTGGTATATTTAACTGGGGAGGTACATTAAACCTAAAGGCAAACATATTTGATAATGCACAGAATGGGAATATGAATTGTTATGAAGATACAGGCACTGGAGTAGAGAATCTATCTATTGGTTATAATGTGGATACTGATGGTACATGTATTACGAATCCATCACCCGGAACTGGCGATACCACTAGTGCTCCTAACTTAGGCCCATTGCAAAATAACGGAGGTAATACATTAACGCATGCCTTGTTATCTGGAAGTCCAGCACTAGATCTTTCGCCTGTGTGTACTGATGTAGATGGGTTAACACTATCAACTGATCAGCGTGGTTCGCCACGTCCATTCAATACCAACTGTGATAGTGGTGCATATGAATTTCAAAGTGTGGTAGCTGCATGTATTGTCGAAGATCAGTTTGATTATACTCTTTTAGTTGAACAGCCAACTCCAACACCAACTCCTACGATAGTTCCAGTAAATGTTGCAGGGGACATTATTTGTGGAGATGATTCAAGTACTATTACTCATTACAACTATCAGATTGGGCTATACGATGATACTGATCCTAGTCCAGTAGCTACTACAATTACTAGCGGAGGTAACTTTAGTTTCAATTGGCAGCCAGATCCAAATGCAACTATTCATGCGATCAGAGTGATTGATGATCCTTCTCCTTACACAGGACCAAGTGCGATCGACTGTAATGTACCAGCAAATAACCCATGCGGATGTGGATTTGAAAATGCTAGTTATGAGGGATGTAGCATTGTTGCCGGAGATCCGAATAATAGTAATTTTGAGTTTAGCTTTACTGGCTGTATAGCCGTTGCTACTCCAACACCAACTCCTACAGTAACAATAACACCAACATTGGATCCATCAATAACACCAACAATTACTCCTACAATTGATCCATCAATTACACCTAGTGTGACACCAACACCATCAAATACACCTATACCATCAGCTACGCCTATGGCTTCAAACACACCGGTGCCTAGTTCTACACCAAACCCGAGTGTCTCTCCAACTCCGCCAGGTACAAATGCTTGTGGAGAGGCTTGTTCACCTACCAACGGATGTACAGCAGGTAATACATGTGTAAATGTTGGAGGGGGAAGCTACGAATGCCAAGCAAACACCTGTGTTGAAAACAGTAATGCATGTTTCCCTGATATGTGTACTCAATGGTATGTAACTATTGTTAAAACTGCAGCTATGGAATGTGTAAATGCTTCAGCAGATGCTGATTCTCTATTTGTGCAATTCATAATAACTGCAAGCAATCCTGATGCGACGAATACTTTTGTTGTAGATATTGTGGATATAATTGATCCTGGATTACTACCATTTATAGATCTTAATTCTTTTGATCCGGAGCCAGATACGATCACTAATAATATTTTGACTTGGGAAAATGTTTCATTGCCACCTGGTAGTGAAGTGGAATTTATTTTTACAGGGACAGTTCCAAGATCTGCATTTGGATCTTATCCATATAACGTTACTGCAACTAATGCAGTAGATGGTGATATAGGTAGATTTATAATAGCTGATGACATAGATTGTACTCCTGAAAATCCAGACAATGATGTTTTAGGTGCAACAAGTCTACCTTCAACAGCATTAAGTAGCGATCAGTATTTCAGATTAGTAATGGGATTATATTTGATTAGTTTAGGAGCTTTAATCTATAAATTGAGTTTCCATGAACACATTGGCGATTTCTTCTGGAACAGTGCTGGAAAATGGGTGTTTGGTAAGTTCAGAATAGAAAAAAAAGACTTTGAGAAAGGTATGAACAAACAACTTGAGAAGGATAGCCCAGATACTTGAATTTGAAATTTAATCAGTTTTATTAAATAATAGAGTAAATAAAGTATCTACATGGCGGCTAAGAAGGCAAAGTCCACTAAAAAAAGCTCCACCAAAACTAAGACTAAGTCAGTAAAAACAACTCGAAAGTCTATCAAGAAAAGTGTGCCTAAAAAGGTAGCAGTAGCAAATAAATCACCAGAAAAAAACACTACAATTTACAAAAATTATATTATTGTTCTACTTGTTGGATTACTTATTTTATTATTAGGTTATGTTGCCAATTTAATTGGTGACTCTACAAGAACTGAAGAACAGATTTACAAGGAAGATATCACTTTGATAATTAGAGGTGATGTTGAGCTATTTAAAGATAAGGTTGCTATTACTGAACCAGTCATTGAATGGGTAGGTGAAAAAGAAGATAAGAAAGCAGGAGTTATGAGTGTGGCTAGTTTGATAACATATTGGGATAGTATTGAAGAGAAGTCAAAACCGATAGCTATTTTGCCAAGTAGTGAGATGAAATTAGCGATAACTAACCCAGCAATTGGTGTTGACTTTAACTCATTGATTTTTGACTATTCCAGAATAAACGGAGATCATGAGCCCGGAAAGTTAGGTAATACATCATTGCTGCTAAATAATTACCCAATTTCTTTCAATGATCAGTTGCTTGAATACAATAAGAATACCGACAATCAATCTTATTACAGAATAAGTTGTCATGAGGAATTACATGGATTTGATTACTTATTCGAGGCTGTAATAGAAAGGACAGATGTAAAATATGAACAAACAGATTGTGAATATTGGGATCAATTTTTGCTAGATTTAGCAAATACTACTATTGGGGTACAAAACAATGGCTATATCATTACAAATCAAACCCTTAATAGGGGGTACTTCTATAATGTTAGCTATGAATGTAAAGGTAGT
>JAGQLK010000086.1 GCA_020429485.1 Candidatus Dojkabacteria bacterium
TTAAATCTGATATTAGTTCACTATAATTCATTTTTGCTTTTTTCTTTTAAGAAGGAAATAATTTCATCTTTAGAAGGATTATCCTTCAAGTAAATATATCCAATTCCGTTTCCTGTTTTAAACGTGAGAAATAAATAATCTCCAAATACTTTTACATTCTTGATGTTTGCATATTCCATCTTAATTTCAATAGCGTCTCGTTTGGTAATTATAGATCTGTCAGTAATTTGAATTAATACTTCCTGAGTGTAAACCTTGTGTAGCACAATTTTGAGTAAGGTTACTATTGGAAGTAAAAATATAAAGCAGACAAAGAATACTTGAATTAGTATGAAACCAAGCAAAATATTTTCTGTTAGAGCAAAACCTAGCAGTATTGATACTGAATATAAAAATATTAGTGTAAAGATTAACCTAATTGGTCGAACAATATTTGCTAAAGAGGATGCAATAAAGTTTGTATAAACAGTTGGTTTTAACTTTAGTGTATATATTGGTTTGGTGTCTTCCATAATGTTAATTGATATTTATCCTACACTTCCAGCCATGCTCATTTGTATCAAAGCATTCATTTCTACAGCATATTCCATAGGTAGTTCTTTGACTATGGGCTCTATGAAGCCAGATACAATAAGTCCTGCTGCTTCCTCTTCGGATAAACCACGAGACATTAAATAAAATAATTGTTCTTCATTAACTTTACTAACACTTGCTTCGTGCCCTAGTGTCACTTGCTTTTCATTAATGACATTATATGGATAAGTATCAGTTTGAGACTGATTATCAAGGATTAGTGCATCGCATATTACTGTTGATTTAGATTGCTTCGCGCCCTTTACCATGTGCAGAAGACCTCTATAGCTGGTTCTTCCGCCATCTTTACAAATAGACTTTGAATTTATAACGCTAGATGTATTTGGTGCTCTATGAATCATCTTAGCGCCAGCATCTTGGTGTTGGCCTTTACCTGCTAGAGCTATAGAAAGAACTTCTCCATGTGCTCCAGGTTCTAGTAGATATACAGAAGGGTATTTCATAGTAAGTTTGGAACCAAGATTGCAATCAATCCACTCCATTACAGCATCTTTGTATGCAAATGCTCTTTTGGTAACTAGATTATAAACATTACTAGACCAATTCTGAATAGTTGTATATCTAACCCTAGAGTTCTTTTTACAGACAATCTCTACTACAGCGCTGTGTAAGGAATCTGTGGTATAAGTAGGTGCGGTGCAACCTTCAATATAATGCACTTCACTGCCTTCATCTGCAATAATCAAAGTTCTTTCAAACTGCCCCATATTTTGGGCGTTAATTCTGAAATATGCCTGTAGAGGAATCTCTACTTTAACTCCTTTAGGCACATAGATAAATGTACCTCCACTCCAGACTGCAGTATTAAGTGCAGCAAACTTATTATCGCTCGAGGGAATGACTTTGCCAAAGTGTTCATGAAAGATATCAGGAAACTGCTTATATGCGCTATCTGTATCTAGAAAAACAACTCCTAGTTCATTCCATTTCTTATGTATATTTTGATAAATAACTTCTGATTCATATTGAGTTGCTACTCCTGCCAAGAATTTACGTTCTGCTTGAGGTATTCCTAATTTATCAAAAGTATCTTTTATCTCTTGTGGCACTTCATCCCAGCTTCTTCCTTGCTTATCTGTTGCTCTGACAAAATAATGTATATCGTTGAAATCAATATCTTTTAGGTTGCCACCCCATTCTGGTAAGTGTTTTTCTTGAAATATTTTGTAGCCTTCAAGTCTCTTATTAAGCATCCATTCGTCTTCGTTTTTCAGGGCTGATATCTGTCTAACTATTTCTTCACTTATACCTTTGCCAATATCTATATGATTCTTAACATCATCTTTGAAGCCATATTTTTCCTCGTAGTCGTTATTTATAGATCGTGCAATGTTGACTTCCTCTTGAACTATATCACCAGCATTGGTTTTTCGTTGTTGAATATTATCACTCATTATTTCTTGAAATTACTATATCCTTCTTTTGATATCTGATCTACTAATTCCATTCCACCTTCTTGTACAACCTTTCCTTTATACATGATATGAACATGATCAGGTTTAATGTAGTCAAAAATCCTTTGGTAATGTGTGATTATCAGGAATGACATTTCTGGATTCACTTCTTGAAGCTTAGTTAGACCTGAAAAGATTATCTTGAGTGCATCTAGATCTAAGCCAGAGTCAGTTTCATCTAGAATTACATATTTTGGATTCAAAACTGCTAGCTGAAGTATTTCTGCCTTTTTCTTTTCACCACCAGAAAGCCCTTCATTGAGATTACGATCCAATAGTTCTTGTTCTATTCCTAATAGCTCTGCTTTTTCTCTTACTAGTTTATTAAACTTAAATATAGGTATTTTCTTACCTTCTGGTTGTCTTGAGTTATAAGCCATCCTTAGGAAATTAGTAAAATGAACTCCCGGAACCTCTACTGGATATTGAAAAGCCATAAATAATCCCTTTTGAGATTTTTCATCAACCTCTGCATCAATCATATCTTCTCCATCAAGCTCAACTGATCCTTGTGTTACTTCATAGCTAGGATGTCCCATTAGAGTTTTGGCTAAAGTGGACTTACCTGAACCATTAGGTCCCATTAATACATGTATCTTTCCTGGGATTAATTCTATATTCAGGCCCATAAGGATTGGTTGGCCGTCAATTTCACAATGGAGGTTTTCTACTTTTAACATAGTTATTTTCTTTCAGATATGAAGAATAAGTATAACACACGGTATTTAACAAAAGTCTTTTGTCAAAAAGTTATTCTGGTTCAGGAAAAATTTGTTCTCCTGTTTGTGCGTCTTTGATTATGATTGCGAATACAGGACAAGATTGTGCAGCTGCAAGAATCAAATCATCTGCATCCCATTCTTCTCCAAAGTAAGCTAAATTCTCATCATCAAGTTTAAAAGTTTCAGGAGCAATAGCAGCACAACTACCAGCTCCAATACATACATCACGTAAAATCTCCACAACATATTTGCTGTTTGGACTTTTGCCTACATGATGAGTATCAGATTGTTTTGTTATTGTTGCGGACATATTTTTTTACATAAAAAATCAGTTTCATAATACTGGATTATAGGCTTAAATTCAACTAAATGGATTTAGTATGCAAAGCGTTCTTCGGGAGTCTGTGTGTCTTCCGGTTCCTCTGGTTCAGGTTCAGGTAGTTTATCGACTTCTTCAATTTGGCGTTTTCTATTTATGAATGTGATGATTACAAATCCTACTAGCAATCCTGCAAAAACAGAAATAGCTGCGATAAGAGTAGTGCTAAAACCACCGAAGTAAAATGCAACAACAGCAGAAATAGTCATCGCTGTAGATTCAATTACTAGAGTTTGTTTTGGTGTAAATCCTAGAGACATCAACCTATGATGCAGGTGAACTCTTCCGCTTACAAATGGTCTCTTGAGAAAAGGAACATCAGTATGTTCTTTGAGCCTATAAAGTATCACCCATATCATATCAATAATAGGTACACTCAAGATAATGATTGCTGTTGTAATTTTAGCTCCTCCAACAATTGATAATACCGCTAATAAAAATCCATATGGGGCATCAGCAGCACCTCCTCCTAGTATCTTGGAAGGAGGAAAATTGTAAGGTAAAAATCCTAATACTCCACCAGATAAAACAGCTGGGAGTATTGCAATTTCTGGTCTACCTAACTTAATTGCTAAGAGCATTATAGTCACGCTAGCTATGATCGTAACACCTTCTCCAAGTGCGTCAATTCCACTAACCCAATTCACTGCATTGATAATAGCCATAATCCATAAAATAGTGATTAAGTCAGCAGGAAATATGAAATTATAGGTATAAGCACCAAAATGTAATGCAGCCTCAAAGAAATTAAAGTTTAAATTTAATCCTGCTACAACTATCTCGGAAATAGTTGAGCCGGTAACTACTACGAGTAGTGCAACTGAAAAATGAATGATAATCTGCGATCCACCTGATAACTCTTTGATATCATCAATCACACCTGAAATTACTAAGATTATTAGACCAATCAGAATGCCTAATATTGGAGTTGTTAGTTCCATTTGTGAAAAAGCAATAAGAATAACTGGGATTAGTACAGCCATTCCACCCAGTCTCGGTTTTGCTTCTTTATGAATTCGAGTAGAAACAGTCTTATCATTTCTTTTACGCATTGACGCAGGTAAGTCCATAGCACCAACTTTATGGGCTATTGTGCCTGCAATAGGAGTAAGCAATAATGCAGCTAGAAAAGCAGCTCCTGCATAGGGTAGTAGGTCAATATATGGTTGTAATGACGTTGCAAAATCCATTAGTAAACAAGTATCAATGAAACTAATTGCACAAAAGCAATTGAGCTTAAAATATTAAAAATAATGATGCCTAGATTGACCATCTGAGCAAGTCTTCTGTCAAATTTATATGTAGCACTATTAAGCCTGAGCAATAATACGAGGACAATGCCCATAGCAATAGGCACTCCAGGTAATATCTCCTTATCTATTAACATCCAGCTATTAGTATCCTGAGAAAAGATCAAAGGGAACTCGGGAGGTAATTCAGGGTATAAATCTACAATGAAATAGGCAAGTAGACCAACAGTAGCAATAGAAGACATAAGTGCCGCAACAGTGACAAAGCTTTTCCAATATGGAATTGCTTCAACTACTGCTTCAACATTATTTAGCTTTCGCTTGATTCCATAGAACCAATCTAGTTTTGAATTCTTTAGATCTAAAGATATTTGACCTTCACCGACTTCGAGGCCTAATTCATCTTCCTGATCATCTTCTATAACTAGTAAATCAGTATTATCTTCTTGATTATAATTGTCCCTATTCCCGAACATAGTATATTAATGTTTCGTTTGATTATACTATACAAACTAAATTCTGAAATTGGAAATATGAATGTAGTGAAAAAATATTGAGAAATCGCAGAAAGGTTGAAGAGTATAAAATCTAAAAGAAGTATATAGCTCTTCAGCTTCCCCCAAAGGGGCCAGACGCTGGCATGAGTAAGGTTTTTAGTTGTTTTTCTCTCTGGATAAAGTTCTTTTTGAAGAACTCTTCTTCTTCTCGCGTTGTTGTACAAAATAAATCAATCCTACCGCAATTGGGCCAAGTACAATCACAAATCCGATTCCTTCCATTAAATGTTGAAAAAACATGTTAGCTCCTTTACTTACTCGTGTCAGCATCTGGTACTTGTACACTACAATATGTGCAGGTATCAGATGCCGGTTATTTGCACAGCTTCATGCTGCGATTTCTCAAAGAGCGCTCATAGGTAATGCATTGAACATATACCAGAGAGGATTCTATCATAGTTATATATAATTGTGAATATCTAAATGATTAATTTAATTTATTGAAAAGCAAATTGTTTTTTGTTAATATTAATTACAAGTATGTAGATATGAATTGGTGGGCTTTGCAGCTCACGTTTTTTTTATTAATACTTAATATATTTTTTAGTAATTATAATT
>JAGQLK010000087.1 GCA_020429485.1 Candidatus Dojkabacteria bacterium
CTTTCGCAATGAAATGGCTAAAATATATTGGTCTAATCGTTCTTCTGATACTTATTGATAGGCTAGTTAAATACATAGTGGTAAATAATTATGATTATGTATTAAATGAAGGTATTGCTCTCAGTCTATTTAATGATTCCACTATGGTTAGTATGACCCTTCATTTTTTAGGGATAGTTTTAGCTACATGGTATTTAATTACAAACTTAAAGACTATAGAGCAGAATAAGCTACTAGCAATAGCTATATTGATGGTTATAGCAGGTGGAGTAGGTAATATTATAGATAGAATTCTATACGGGGGAGTTGTAGACTTTATTAGTATTTGGATAATCCCTACTTTTAATATAGCAGATACTCTAGTTACAGTAGGGGTGCTGTTTTCTGCCTATATAATATTTTTAAAGGATAAAAATGAAAATAACAGTAACAGAGGAAAATAATGGTGAAAGATTAGATCTCTTTTTGACTAAAGTACAGAATGAATTCAGTAGGTCAGCAGTAAAGAAACAACTAAATGATGCAGTAGTTAAGGTAAATGACGAGGTAGAGTATAGGCCTAACTATAAAGTGAAGTTAGGAGATATTATTGAATTTAATTTTATACAGGAGGAGCTTCCTACAGAGATAGTACCCCAAGATATGCCTCTTGATATTGTTTATGAGGATAAGGACTTGCTAGTGATCAATAAGCCCGTAGGGCTAGTTGTTCATCCTGCTACAGGTAATTGGGAGGGGACGTTAATGAATGCCGTAGCTTATCACTATAAGGAACAACACACTGTTGGAGATAATATACGATCAGGCTTAATACATAGATTGGATAAAGATACATCGGGTCTAGTTTTAATAGGAAAGACTAATAAAGGGCTTTGGTATTATTCTAAACTTTTTGCCGAGCGGAAAGTAAAAAAAACTTATCTTGTTGTAGTGAGAGGAGATCTTAGAAAATACTCAAGCAAATCTGAGTTCACAGTTCGAAATTATTTAGGACGGAATACAAAAAATAGAAAAAAATTTACTGACACAGATGAACAACATGGAAAAATTGCGGAAACAAAATTTATTTTCAGGAATATTATTGAAATTGAAGGGAAAGTATTTTCTTTGGTAGAGGCGAAACCCCATACAGGAAGAACTCATCAGATTAGAGTTCATTTAAGTAGTATCGGGCACCCTGTTTTGGGGGATGTCATTTATGGTAGAGTAAATAAGTATAAAAGATTAATGCTTCATGCATGGAAATTATCTTTAACTGGCTTAAATGGGGAAGAGTTGAAATTTGAAGCAGAAATACCTGAAGAATTTTTAGAAATAAATGCCTAATAGATACACACTCTCAAGCTTTTTCAATAGACTCAAAAGAAAGAAGGGGTTTAAGAAAAAGAAAGGTTTTAAAACAAAAACTAATATTTTTGACACTAAATTATTTAATGTCGCAAAAAACATTGTAATAGTGTCTGTTATCGTTTTTGTAACATATACGGTCATTTATCCAACAGGAATGGCTATTTATGGCTTTAAGCTAGAAGAATATCCAAATACAGAACATTTGCAGAGAGAATGGAACCGCGGGGAGCGGTTGAATTTATTATTAATAGGTGTAGATGATTTGTCTCAGGATAACAAATTTGTCGATAGTATCGCTTTGATGATTGTAGATCCAGATGCGGAACAGGTTGGAATTTTCAATATCAATCCTGATTTAGCTGCTTATTCACCTGCATTAAGAAAAACTATCTATATCAGATCGGCATTTAATGAATCTAACGACGAAGTTGATGGTTTAACTAATACTATTGAAGCGGTAGAAAATTTACTTGCCATCAGGGTAGATAAATACATCCTTATGGATAAAGATGGGTTTAATAATGCAACTCAAAGTTTCCAAGCAGCCAGAATAGATTTTCAGCAAAAAATTCATGATCAAGATTTAGCAAAGTTAGACTCAAAAGTTTTAGGTTGGGACTCTGGAAAACAGTCAATCTATCCTGACGAATTTTTAGCGCTTCTTGCTGCAGATGAATTAGGCAAAAATGATCAACTAAACAGACAGTTAGATTTTTATAGATCTCAGATTGAAAATATTAATTCTGTAAATTCATATATCCACATAAGTAATTTGCTGGAGGATATTGCTGATAATATTTACACTAATATGACAGAATTGGAGTTCTATAGACTCTTATGGGAGTTAAGGTCATTAAGAAGTGATCAAGTAAAAGTTGCATATACAAGACAAGACTCAATGCTCAAAAGTGACGCATTTGGTATTTATCCTAGGTATGAACCAATTCTAGAAAATATAGATCAAGATCTATCAAGCATACTTTTTAATACAGATATCTTAAAAGAGCAGGCCAAAATCGAGGTACTTAACGGTTCTGGTGTAAGTGGCTTAGCTTATAACAGAGCGAGATGGATAACGAACATGGGAGGGAGAGTAATACTATATTCAAATAGCCCGGTTCAAGAACCAATAACAAAGATCTATGTAGAAGATAAAGAAAAATTTCCTAATACTCTTAATGGGATAGAAAGGGTTTTTAATGGTAAAATAGAATATCCTCAACAAGAATATCAATATAAACATGTTGGTGACATCATAATAGTTATTGGTGAGGAATACGAATAGATTAATTTTCATTGTTTAATTATGTCAGGACATTCAAAGTGGTCAAAAATTAAAAGGGCCAAAGGAGCAAAAGATGCTAAAAAAGGTGCTTTATTCACCAAGCTAGCAAAAAATATCTCGTTAGCTGCTAAAGAGGGTGGCGCAGATCCAGATATGAATTTCACACTTCGATTAGCTATTGATAAAGCAAAAGTGGCAAATATGCCTTCTGACAATATAGATAGAGCTGTCGCAAAGGGCGCTGGAGGTGATAACGGTGATGAAATCTCAAGAGTTAGTTATGAGGCTTATGGTCCTGATGGAGTGGGAATTATTATTGACTGCCAAACTGACAATACAAATAGAACTGTAGCTGAGGTTAGAAAACTTGTAGAAGACTCAGGAGGTAAAATAGCATCTCAAGGTAGCGTCTCATGGAAATTTGCAGAGAAAGGCTTAATCAGTGTAGCCCCTGCTAAATTAGTAAAAGCAGAAAAGTATGGTGCAGAAGATACTTATGAGGCAATAGATAAAGAAGAGGCTCAATTAGAACTATTAGAAGTAGAAGGAGTAGAGGATATGTCAGAAATAAGTGATGAAGATGATGATGGAAATACAATTGAATTACTAGAGCTTATTACAGATAAAGTAGATTTTGCAAAAGTTCTTAAAGATGTTGAACAAAAAAAATTCAAAATACATTCAGCTGAATTAATAAAAACTGCTTCAGAGACAATTACAGTTGATGATAAAAGTAAAGAAAAGATAGAAAATATTGTTTCTAACTTGGAAGATCATGATGATGTAGATTCTGTCTGGACCGATATGGATTCTTGATATTATCCACAATTGATTTTTAAGAAATGAGTTCACTTAGTAAAATTGTTTTAGGAATTGATTGCGGCACTGCTATAGTAGGATGGTCTGTTATAGGCGTTAAGGGTAATAAATTTGAACATAAAGGGCATGGGGCAATTACTACAGAAAAAGGAAATGATATGTCTCTGAGACTTAAGAAAATTTACGAAGAATTGCTGATTATCATCGAAAAATACAAGCCAACTGAAATGGCAATTGAAGAATTATTTTTCTTCAAAAATAAAACAACAGTAATAACTGTAAGTCAGGGCAGAGGAGTTACTGTTCTTGCAGGAGCAATGAAAGGACTCCCTGTATATGGTTATACTCCTTTACAGGTGAAGCAGGCTGTAACTGGATATGGTAGAGCAGAGAAGGATCAAGTAAAGTTCATGGTATCAAAGATATTAGGATTAAAAGATCCACCTAAGTTAGATGATATCAATGATGCTTTAGCAGTAAGTATTTGTCATATTAATTCAACTTAAATAATTATGATCGCAAAACTAAAAGGTAGAGTAGAGGAGGTATTTCCGACATTTATCATTTTAGATGTAAATGGAGTTGGCTATAAGGTAGAAGGAGACTTTCTGAATGTTTTAGAAGGTAATGATATCGAGGCATATATATTTACATATGTAAGAGAGCAAGATTTGAGACTTTTTGGATTTAGTAGAAAATCAGAATTCATCTTGTTTGAGAAGTTGCTGCAAATATCTGGTGTTGGACCAAAAGCAGCTTTAGCACTCATTTCAAATGTAGGTACTGATCAGATATTAACTGCGATAAACAGTAATGAACCTAAGCTCTTGAAAACGACTGGTGTAGGGAATAAAACAGCTCAGAGAATTATTATAGAAATGAAAAACAAGATAGATAAGCTAGGCATAAAAGTTACAAAAGATACCCAAATTAACTTGGATAATATTAATATGCTAACAGAAGTAGAAGAAGCATTAATTGATCTAGGTTATAATAAGAATCAAATTAAGAACGTTCTAGAAAAATTAAACTTGGAAAACAAAACAAGTGTTGATTTAGTAAAAGAAGCATTACAATTATTTAACAGATCAAATGAATAATAGAGTAGTTGATGCTGAAGACAACGGTGATGATTTAGAGACATTTGTCCAGTCTATAAGACCTAAATCATTTGCAGATGTTGTTGGAAGGGAAGTTGAAAAAAAGAATCTAAGAGTTATTATTGATGCAGCCAAAAAAAGAGGTGATGCAGTAGATCATATTTTATTGCATGGTCCACCTGGACTTGGCAAAACCTCACTAGCGAATGTAATTTCTAACGAAGTCGGAACTGAATTATACAGTACTTCAGGTGCTGCAATAGATAAGAAAGGCGACCTAGCATCTATTCTTACCAATATTGAAGAAAACGGTATTCTATTCATTGATGAGATTCATAGATTACATAAATCTATCGAAGAAATGCTCTATTCTGCAATGGAGGATAGGCAGATTGATATAATTATCGGCAAAGGCCCTTCTGCTAGAACTTTGAAATTAGAACTAAATCCTTTCACGATAATTGGTGCAACAACAAAAGTAGCTCTTTTAAGTTCACCGTTGAGAGATAGATTTGGTATGGATTTAAGGCTCGATTATTATTCTTATCCGGAAATGCAAAGTCTTATAGAGCAGAAAGCCAAATTGTTGAGTGTGGGTATAGAATCAGATGCAGCACGCGAAATTGCACGTCGATCAAGAAGAACACCTAGAATTGCTGTTAGAATACTTAAACGAATTAGAGATTTAGCTCAAGTACAGAATCAGGATTTCATTACCCATCAACTAGCCTTAGAAGGGCTAGATATGATTAATGTTGATAGAAATGGACTGGACTATCTAGACAAAAAAATATTAAATACTATAATTAATAACTTCGATGGAGGTCCAGTTGGAATCAATACACTAGCTGCAGCTTTAACTGAAGATATAAATACTATTCAAGATGTATATGAGCCGTTCCTATTGAAAGAAGGTTTTATTATGAGAACACCTAGGGGTAGAGTAGTT
>JAGQLK010000088.1 GCA_020429485.1 Candidatus Dojkabacteria bacterium
TGGATATGCTTCAAGATGACTTTGTAAGACTCGTTCAAAAATATATGTTCCTTCATCAATATGCTCTGCTCTAATATGGGCACTGGCCTGTCTTGGTAAAATTGTTATTGGTTGTCTATCACAAGATACTAAGTATTGAGCAGCTGAAGTAATACCAGTATTAGTTTCATATAAATATCTTGTAACTACAGTACTTCCTGTATTTGGAGCAAATAATCTCTTTATCTCAATAGCTCGGAATTGATCTGTTATTTTTCCACTCATTCTTAACATATGTGCAGATGCTTCATCATCGAACAAGTACGCTGAAGGACAGTTAGGTCTAAAAGGGGGAAGAAACCTTTGTGCAGTTGTTTGAGTAAAATGTCTTAGATCACCGTTCCAGAGATGTGAGTAGCTTCTCCAAAGCTTGATTGCAGCCATTTGCTTTGCTTCATTTACTCTTAATCGTACTTCTGGACGAGGAATGGCGCATGCATCAATACCAGCTTCATCTAGTAATCCTGTTACTGGTAATGAATTTAAAGATGAGGTATTTCCAAAATACCCACCTAGTTCAGATATCGACATGATATATTAGACATATATCGAGATTATACACTATTGGGATAGCCTTACTCAACTTTTAGTGATTAATATTGTGTAAATCGAATGTTATGTAATATACTAAAAAAGTAGTAAAAAAATAATGTCAAGAAAACCAATAATCAAAGTTAATAATCTAGTCAAATCTTACGACGACTTAGTCGCAGTAAATGGGATTTCGTTTGAAGTATATGAGAATGAAATTTTTGGACTGTTAGGTCCAAATGGAGCAGGTAAGACATCCACTTTAGAGATCATAGAGACCCTTAGAGATGAAACTGAAGGTGATGTAGAAGTTGATGGATTCTCTATTAATAAAGAACCCCAAGAAATTAAGAAGATCATAGGTGTTCAGTTACAACAGGCTGGATTTTATCCTAACCTAACTCTTAGCGAGGTACTAGATCTTTTTGCTGGACTGTACAATGTTTCTATAAATAATATCGAGCTACTCAAAAAAGTTGGCCTAGCAGATAAATTCAAAGCAAAATACAAAGAGCTATCAGGTGGGCAAAAGCAAAGATTTTCTATAGCAACAACATTAGTAAACAAACCTAAAATTATCTTTCTAGATGAACCTACTACAGGTTTAGACCCACAAGCTAGGAGAAATCTATGGGAGCTTATTAAGGAGATAAGAGAAGAAGGAACGACTATTGTTCTTACTACACATTATATGGAAGAAGCAGAGTATCTTTGTGATAGAGTAGGTATTATGGATAGGGGAAGACTTATGAAATTAGATACTCCAAATAAGCTTGTTAATGATTTAATTGATTCTGGATTTACTAAAGAACAAGAAGTTAAGAAAGCAAATCTAGAAGATGTATTTTTAGATCTTACAGGGAAGGAACTTAGAGACTAACTATGGCAAAAATAAAACCAAGTAATACAAAAGCAGTTATGGCACTAGCGAAAGCTAGTTTGCTAGCATCTTTTAGAAATCCATCTTCCATTGTGTTTGGATTCTTATTCCCATTTGTATTTATACTAGTATTTGGTTTTTTAGGTAATGGAGGCAATGCATTGGAAGTAGGTGTACTACCAACAAGCAATGACGACAACCCAATCTACGCGACTCTTTCTGAAATAGATAATATAGATTTAGTGGAAGATTTATCGGTTAGTGAATTGGATGAACAACTTCTTAAAGGGCAAATTGATGCAATAATTGATATACAATATGCCCCATCACAGGGCGGATTACCTATATATGACTTAGATGTTCAGACATCAAGTGCATCCGCACAAAATGGTGCTCTGTTTCTATCAATTCTCGACGGTATTTCAGATAAGTTAACTTTGAATCAGTTACAGATAGCTGCACCAGTGGTAGAAGTGAATAACACAGAAGTTGAAGGTAGGCAGTTTAAAACCATTGATTTTATCCTTCCTGGTCAATTAGGCTTTTCTTTATTAAGTAGTGGAGTATTCTCTACGGCATTTGTTTTCATAAGTTTAAAGGAAACCCTTGTGATCAAAAGATTTTTTGCTACTCCTATAAAGAAATCAAACATCGTAATGGGAGAAGGATTAGCTAGATTAGTGTTCGCTACTTTGCAAGCATCAGTAATTATTTTGGTCGGGAAATTCTTTTTTGGATACACACTGATTAATGGTATAGTCACTTTCATATTCATGCTAGCTTTAGCGATGTTGGCGTTGATGGTATTTCTTGGCTTTGGATTTGTTGTTTCTAGCGTGGCCAAAGATGAATCAGCTGTACCAGCAATTGCTAATCTAATTACTTTGCCTCAATTCTTACTTGCTGGAACATTCTTTCCTATAGAATCATTCCCTGAGTGGCTACAACCAATTAGTAGGATATTACCTCTCACATACTTGAATGAAGCCATGAGGCAGGTTGCATTTGAAGGCGCAAGCTTGATAGATGTGAAGTATGAAATTTTAATTCTTGTAATCTGGGGTGTAGTAATATATGCACTTGCAGTTAAACTTTTTAAATGGGAATAATTGACTTTCATAGTTAATTACTAATATTCTTATTTTTATATAATTTATAAATGGGGCAAAATATGTCAAAATCAAAAAAGTCTTCAATGCATAAGACTGATAACAAACCTCAAGAAAAGGTAGTAGAACATAAGGCACCAGTCAGTAAATCTGACGATGTGACAGTAGATCTACAGCCATTTCTAGTGCCTATCTCTATTTTATTGAGTGGTATTCTTATTGCAGGTTCTATTTTCTTCTCACTAAGAAATTTGACTTTAGATGGGGTAAATACAACAACAACAACTACTACTACTGGAACAACTGACCCTGGTATCGATACTGGAAATGAAGATCCTTATCCACCTGCAGCTACATCAATAGATAATGATCCTATTCGAGGAGATATTGATTCCGCTAAAATAGCAATCGTAGAATTCAGTGACTTTGAATGTCCATTCTGTCAGAGATTTCATAATGATACTCTAGATTCTATTATTGATAACTATGTAAGATCTGGAGATGCTATTTACGTTTTCAGGGATTTCCCACTAAGTTTCCATGAACCAAAAGCTTCAGAAGCTGCTTTAGCTGCTGAGTGTGTCAATGATATTGCAGGTGCTGATAAATATTATGAATTCTCTGATCTTTATTTCCAGAAGACCGCATCAAATGGTCAAGGAATAGCAGGCGAAACAAATTCTGATCTTGCAGCAAGTATAGGTGTTAATGTAAGCGAATTTGAAAAATGTGTATCAGAAAACAGATTCGCTGATGAAATCGAAGCTGATCAACAAGATGGTGCTAATGCTGGAGTTACTGGCACACCAGGATTCATTATCGGAATTCTAGATGATGATGGTAATGTTGATGGTGTTAGTGTTCCAGGAGCACAGCCTTATTCAGTATTTGAAACGATTATTAACGAACAGCTAGAAAGGTAGAACATCAATGATTGATGTGACGTTTTACGCAGCATTTACAGCCGGTTTAGTTACATTCTTTGCACCATGCACGTTTGTAACTTTACCGGCTTTTATTAGTTATATTTCCCTTAAAGCCACCGAGTCAACTGGAAATAGTGGTGGAGCTATTAAGTATAGAATTCAAGTCTTCCTTAGTTCAATAGTTTATGCTGTTGGTTTTCTTAGTGTATTTACCTTTTTAGGTATGACCGCCACTACAATAGGGTCTATATTCGCCGAAAATAAGGATACGTTATCCAGAGCTGGCGGATTGCTGATAATTATTTTTGGGGTATTTATTCTTTTAGGGGATAGAATAAGACCTTTGCATTTTTTATTTCAAGAACGAAAGCTTGAAGTTAATCCTTCTGATGCAAGTAAAGGGTACCTATTTCCATTTATTATTGGAGTAACTTCTGCATTTGCATGGACTCCTTGTATTGGGCCTATATTAGGTTCTATATTGCTGATCGCAGGCTCTACTACAGATGCAGCATATGAGGGTGGGGCACTGCTGTTTACATATGGTTTAGGAATCACAATTCCATTTTTGTTAATTGCTTTGACTGTGGGGTATAGTGATTGGGTAATAAAGCGACTGAGTAAATACACAGCTATTTTGTACCAGGCTAGTGCTGTTTTGCTTATTATTTTGGGAACACTTCTGCTTGTAGGTTACATTGATGAAATATTTGGTTATGTATTCAGAATATTTATAAGTCTAGGCTACGAACCTGTGTAAGTGTTCGACCTTTTTAACTATTTAATCCATTAAAGCCCTATCTTGAGTTTCAATCAGTATGCATTGATCAGTGATGGCTGTAGTACCCATTTGTTTATGTAGTTCGATAATTTCTTTGTTATAGCTTCCAGGTTGATACCAAAAGTTCTTATATCCAATATCTAATGCTGTTTGAGTAACTTTGAGAGCTATATCAGGTGGAACTACAAAATTTAATACGTCCACTTGTTCTGGTAGTTGATATAGATTCTCATACGCTTTATCACCTTGGACCAGTTCCTCTCTAGGATTTATTGGATACACTACATAGCCAAGCTGCTTTAATCTTGCATACACTTTAGCGCCATACTTTTCCATATTATTCGAAGCGCCGACTACAGCGTATTTCATATTTCCTGTAAGTAACCTCTGAGTTTTATTATCATCCATAGCTAAACTAATAATGTATTGTCTATAAAATAGAATGTTATATATTAAATCTTAGTAATATCTGGCTCTTAGCAGAACAAACATTATGTTGATTTTACACTAAAAAACATAAAAAAATAAATCAGAAAGCAATATCCAGGGATGACGCACAAACTAAGCAATTTGATGCTAGGAATTATTCAATAATTTAGTTATATAATGAAAAAACCCTATCGAAAAGCTTGACATCATTTTTTAGCGAAAGTATATTTTAATTATTATGCTTTATTTTATTTATGAATACTAAAAAGCTAAAAGGGTTTACCCTTATCGAAGTTTTGGTGGTGATTGCAATTATTGCTATCCTTGCAGCAGTTACAATTATCGCTCTTAACCCAGCAGAAAACATTCAAGATGCAAGAGACACAGAAAGAAACTCTGAAGTAACTCAAATCTTGAACGGTATCTCTCAATGGATCGTTGATGGTGGATCAATCACTACCCTATCATTAACAGCTTGTGGCTCAGGTACAGATAACTTAGGTACAGGTACTGGTAACATTGACTTAACATCTCAATTAACACCGACATACATGGTTGCTATTCCTACAGACCCACAAGGTGGTACAGATGCTGACACAGGATACGATATCTGTGACGAAGGTAATGATAGAGTTACAATCTCAGCTCCTAACGCTGAAAATGGAACTATCTCAGTTTCTAGATAGTACTTCTTAAGACTTAAAAAACCC
>JAGQLK010000089.1 GCA_020429485.1 Candidatus Dojkabacteria bacterium
GCACGAAAGCGTATACAAATGGTCTTCTTTTCCAATGCAATATCTTTCTCATATCAAATTAATTCGTTATCCCATTTAAAATATTCCCAGACATCCCTCCAATAATGGCTATCATAATAATTAATAGTATGCTTGATAGATGGAGATGAGATTTACTACGTTTGATACCAGTCATTCCACTTTTTGAAAGCACCGCGAAATCAATTACAAATAATCCACTCAAAAACAACATAAACCCTATATTTACCTTCGCTTGAGTATCTTTACCTAGTATATTATCCCGGAAACTTCCCAACATACCTTCTTGATCTTTTTCTATTAGCGGATCATTAATTTTAGCCAGCGCTTCTGCCAAAACAGCTTTGGAACCAATTTCTTCTCTGGTTATGTTACCTGCTTCATCTGTAGCTACCAACACAACTGTATCATTGATTCTGAAGAAATCTAGATCGATACTTAATTCCCAATTATCTTCACCTGCTTGATAAAAAGGCTTCGATGCCTGCTCTAATATCAATGCGTCAGCATTACCTTCTGTCATTACAGATACTATTGCCGACTCTGCGTTTTCATCATATTCAACAGCACTTACAGATAGTGTCTTCAGCAAAATATCTGGTGCTTGCAAATCTACTGTAAATGAAACAGCATTTGATGTACCCAACACTATATTCTGATCATCAAATGCAGTAGCAGAAATAGTATGCTCTCCTTCAGTCAAATCTGATTCTGGCCTGTAGGTAAAACTATCACCTGCTGCATCAACTCTACCAAGTACTCCTGATCCATCATAAATATCCACTCTGCTATCGATTGGAGCAGTACCCTTTATTTCTGGTTGAGACTCAGAAATCTGGCTATTATCCACTGGATAATTTATATTGACTGGTGAGCTACCTGTTTCTGGTAGCTGATCAAATATCTGGTCACTTAATGATTCATTTGTAGAGCCAAAATGCACTACAATAATAGTATTATTCTCGATACCTTGATAGTCACCATATGCAAAACCTATTCCTATCTCGTTAAAATTAGGATTGATTATATTGGCTCGATGAGTTGGACTATTCATCCAAGCAGACATAACGTTATCATTTGATTCAAAACCCTCCGCAAGATTTTCACCTGCATAAATATATACGTAACCTGCATCATCAAAAAAGGTCCAAGGAGATACACCAGGAGGGCAATAATGTGCCCAACAATCATTTTCAAGCATAACTTGAGCTTTTGCAGTAGCTGATTCGTTCAGTGAAGTATTTACGGTTAGTGTATTTAAACCATTCTGACTTCTAATATCATTATGAGCTTGATAAATACTAGTAAAATCAACAGCAGCTTCAGCTCTAGTAAAACCAAGACTTGCACCAAAGATATTTAAAATTATCAAAAGAACTAAGTACACTACAAACGCTTTTCTATTAAGCAAATGCGGTGTATAGTTATTGGCTTCGGTTGGTATGAAAAGGTTTTTAAACATTCTTAATATTCTTATGTATCAGTCTAACATAATACATAATGGTGGAAAATAGTTATACTGGAAATTCATATATAACCTATAGTTGACAGTGATATATCTCTGTGATATAATAGATTATGTTTTAGTGTTAGATTAACCTAAAACCATCTTCAAACTGCCAAATACTCAATATATTAAGATATTTAGCAGATTTGAATGCTTTCCGCCTAACGGAAGCTCTTTACAACAGAAGCAATAGCAATGTTATGCCTGATGAAATACTTATTTCTTTATGAGAATTTCATCAGGTATAACACTTAGTCTTACCCAGTTATACCAGTATACTTGTCGAAGGAGGTTTCTATGTTTTTCGACATTCCTATCCATCCTGTGGTTGTTGTGCTATACGCACTCACCACCCTGGTGACTGCTGGTCTGCAGATCGCCTATGTCCAACGTCGTGTGGATACGAACTTAACTGTGACTATCCATCGTGAACGGTCTATTGAGGTTCGTCCTTACCAGGTCATGTCCCGGTCGTGGATGCTGAGCATTGTTCAGATCATTATTTCGATCCTGAGCTTGGCGATTGCGATCTTTGGCCTGATCTATTCGGACATCCTCCCCTACACGAGCATTATGGGTGCTGCCAGCATCGTGATCACGTTGATCACTGCCGCTTGGCACTCTACTCGCGCCGGGAAAATCAACATCCGTGTCGCCCTGACCGTTTTCTGCATGATTGGACATTTCTTCTGCTCCATCGCTTTGGCGCTCACCGCGTTCATTAGCATGATGAGCTAGTCCAGCAGATCACCACAACCAAATAGTTCAAAACAGCTCAAGCGAGCAATGAATTTCAGATAGGGAGAGAGAAGTGGTAGCACTAAAGACTAAAAGACTGTTCCGGAGTTTGCCACCATTGGCTTATCCGAAAATAATTTCAAATTCACATGTCTAGCTATTGCTTCTCTTTCTTGAGTTCATAAATATTGTGAGTTCAAGAAAGGATTATTCTTAATTGATAGTTCTTTTTTCTGCTTTATGCAGAGATCTTCACAACAGAAGCAAAAATTTTTTTAAGGAGCATTCCTATGCTGATGATTTGTGGAAATGTGCTGTTTGTACTCTCACTGCTTTACCTTGCATTAGGTATATTTAGTAGAAGACAGATGAGCAAAGATGAAATGGAAGACAAAGTCCTGAATATGTTTGAATCAATAGCATTGTTCATTGCTTTAATATCATTGCTTATTTCGCTGATCGGATATTTTATCCAATAAGCGAAAAGCATACAGGAGCAATAGGCTGCTGTTAACCACATACATGGCCACGAATAAATTATTGCTTCTGTTTTTTCTTAAGTTCATATTGTGGACTTAAGAAAGGAAGTTGTGAGCTTTCTTTATCTAACGAAAAGGCAACCTATAGGGTTGCCTTTTTCGTTACAAATACTTGCATACCCCATTTATTGTTGTATAATTGGCCATTCTTACTTTTCTATGATGAGCGAGTATATATTCGGTCCAGATTTAAATAATGAGTCAGAAGTAGTTACAAGCGTAGCTCCATATCTATCTCCTGTATGGGGAGAGTCTGCTACTCCACTAAATGTAAGAATAGTTAATGTTAGAGGTGCAATTGCCCCAGACAAACTACTACCATATGGTGTACTTGCAGATATATTCTCTTATGGAGAACCAGAAGCACCATGGACACATGCAAGAGTAGAAGTAGATAGATTCACTAGGTCTCAGGCTTTTACACACCCTGATAACCCAAATGATATTTATTATTTTACTGGACTTAATTACGGAACAGAGAGAGGAAATGAATTAGTGCTGATAAGACCTGGTATAGATCAGGTAGGCGATATTGGAGATATCTATCTAATAGAAAGATTAATGGGTAGAGTAAGTAGTAGTGCCGGCCAGACATTAGTTACTGAACCTGATGGAACACAATTTAGGCAGCACTCTGATTCTCCACTAGGAGCATATAAAGCTGATGTCCTTATCGAAAAGATTCAAAATACAGCAAAAGCAAATAGGCTATGGGGAAGACATGCTCACATACCATTATTCAGAGGTATGGTAGAGTATAGTGATTCCATAAATGATTCTGCTGGGGGAGTGTATACTCTACCACTAAATATATCACCAATACAATTAGCGAGTTTAGAGCTTACACATTATAGATATGAATCTATTGAGTCTAGCCCGTATTTACAGTTTGCTTGGCAATCTGGCAGATTTCTTAGAATGATGCATAATAAAGGATATGCTCACAACCAATACCATACAGGAAATAGAGCACTCAGCATCTTAGACTGGAAACTATGCGCAAAAGATTTCGAAACAATGCAAAATATTAGCAGACACCAAAATAGTACTAGGTTACATTCGCTATCTGGCGCATCACCAAAGCAGTCTGTTCTTGAACTAGATTTCTTTACTTGTGTAAGTAGCGACATAAAAACTGCACTACATATTGCAAGAAAAGAATACAAAGGAACATCACACATTCCACTTACTGCTTTCCTACCAGAAAAATTAGCATATGCATATATGCATGGAATTGCACTAAAAGTTGCTGCTGCAAATATTTTGGGTTACACGGAACCAAATAGTACAATTAACCACGAGAGACATTTAGCAGAGACCACTAGGCTTACCAATCTCATATCGAGATATTCACCTTCACTAGCAGACCCATTAGGGATCAGAAATGATGCTGGATATTTTACAGACGCGTTAGCAACAGGCATAGCTACACATACAGTGAGAGGTGAACATCCACTTCAAGAAGCTACTCGACAAAGACCGAGTAGGGGAAAAAGAAGAAGGTAATCTCCTATTTTTCAATTACAACAGTTTGTGTTGGATATGCAAATTCGATACCTGCTTTTTCAAATGATTCCAACAACATGAAATTTATTTCTTGCTTAGCATTAGCATGATCAATAAATCTACTTGAGCTAACCTCATATCTAATTTCGAAGATAATACTATATTCGCCGAGATCCATTAAATTAACTCTTTCAAGATTAACAACCTCAATCTGTTCAAAAATCTTGGTGACAATATCTTTCACTTTCTTAAGTTTTTTGACAGGAGTACCATATACGACGCCTATTTCAAAAGTAATCATTCTTTTCTTTAGTTTCTTAAAGTTCCTTACTCTTGCTTGTGTTAGCTCTCTATTAGTAATTACTAATTCATCACCCGTATTCGTCTCTAGTCTAGATGTCTTCATTCCTATACTTTTTACGACACCACTATCCTCACCAATTTTAATAAAATCACCCTCTTTGAATGGTCTATCAAAATGAATTGAAATTGAAGAAAATACGTCTTCAAGAATATTTTGAAGAGCAAATGCTATAGCTAAGCCACCAATACCTACTCCAGCAATAAGTGCAGAAATATCAATACCTAAATTTTGCAAAACAAATAAACCAACAACCACAACTACAAGAAGCTTGATGATGCGCTTAACTAGCTTAACCATAGAAACATCAGCCTTTGTATTATCATCATCCATTCTGGCGATTGTCTGTTCACTAATGTAGTCGATAATGGCTGTTAATACTTTCCAGGCATAGAAGCCAAATACAACACTATTGATGTAAGTAAATACTTGCCCAACTCGGTTACCTGTATCGACAAAAACTAAACCAATATTGATACCAAGCAGTAACATTGCGGGTAACTTAAATGCCTGTGAGACTATATTGGTCAGGAGGTCATCCAAAGTATAGTCAGTCCTCCGAGACATTTTATTAATTCTATTAATGAGTACAACTTTGATTACCTTGAGCAAAACTATTGTTCCGATTGCTGCAGTCAAAAAGTAGACTAGTTCTTTGCCAGAATAGCCCATAAATTCTTTTGATAAAAATTCCATTGGAAATTTAAATAAATAATTATTATATGAATTATAC
>JAGQLK010000008.1 GCA_020429485.1 Candidatus Dojkabacteria bacterium
CAAAGCCATCTGGAGCAAAGCCAAGCATAAAATCTTCTACTTGTTTACGTTTCAATTTCCTGGAACGAACGTATTTTCTAGCTTCTTCACCTGTAGAATGTTCAAAGAGAATATACTTAAAGAACTTTGCAGCAATAGTATTGGCTTCAATTAGCTTTTGTTTTTCTTCACGGATTTTCTTATCTCTTGGGGATAATTTTCTTTCGATCTTTACACCTGCTTTCTTGGCTGCTATTTCTAAAGCTCTAGGAAAATCAAGATTCTCGATCTTTTGAATAAAATTGATAACGTCACCGCCTTCTCCACATCCAAAGCACTTATATAATCTCAATTCTGGATTGACTGAAAATGATGGTGACTTCTCTTGATGGAAAGGGCAGAGCCCAAAGTGATTTCTACCAGTTTTCTTCAAAGTAGGTACATATTCCTGTACAACAGATACAATATCTAATCTATCTTTTACTTCTTGAATTTGATCTCTTCCGTCCAATGAATTTACCTGATATGTCTAAGTTTAACACATATGACAAGCATTAATCCTTAATTTAAGCTGAATTACTTAGTACAAATAAAAAAAGGAAGCAAATAGCTTCCTTTTAGTATTTTCTAGTATTATTACTCTCCTAGAGAAAGTTTGAATTTAGCAATTGAATCCTTTAAATTCTGAATTTCAGTTGCATCTGCATCAGGTTCATAAGTTGCATTCACACTGAATACATCTGCTTCTGTTTGACCTGCTTCGTATACTGTCTTGTTAACTGACACTAATGAAGTTGTACCAACCTCTGTTTCAAATGAAGCTGTGATAACATTTGAACATCCATACATTCCACCATCATCGATAACTGCTGATTCCTCAACATTACCATCTAATAATGAAGCTAGTTGATCTGCAATATCTGCGCATTCTTCATCCGTTGGTTTTGCACCTACTTCTTCATTTGGTGTCACAACTAGACCTAGATTGTTTGAACCACCAATGTCATTTGTAGTTGAACTTCTGTAAGAAAGATCTTGTAACTCATTATCATACTCTTCATAATCTGATGGGTAATAAAAGACATATCCATCTTGTTCCATCATTGATAAATTATCATTAACAATATCATCACCAGAGAATGTAGTATCTGATCCTGGAATACATGCTGTTAATGCGATTGCGGTAACTGCTAATGTGGTAGCAGACTTAATAAATCTATTCATTAAGTAGAAATAAAAAATTAAATATTCGCAGTGGCATAAGCATATCATTAAACATATTGATTGTACAGCGAATATATAGCTATTCATGATGTTTGACGATTAAAGTTTCTAGAATGAACGACATTTTGAATAGAGTAGGGTATAATATCCACGTATTTGTTATCTAGATATGAATAAGAGCACATCATTTTATGATGATCCAAACATTAACTTGGTAGATCCCGGTGATTGGGATGCATCCAAATCAATTGTTGCCCAAATAAAAAACGCAATATTATCCGTCGCAGAAATTGACTTAGATGATATTACAGTTGAAGTTCCAAACGAAATGTCGCATGGTGACTACTCAACTAATATTGCCTTACAATTAGCTCAAAAAGAATCAGCTAATCCAAGAGAACTCGCAGAGAGGTATGTAGAGGCATTAAACAAAAAAGAAGCGTTGAAAAAAGTTGTAGATACGATAGAAGTTGCTGGACCAGGCTTTATTAACTTCAAACTTAAGTCAACATTTCTCTTAGACGAGTTACAGAACATAATCACTAACGATGATTTTGGTAGTAATGATATTCTCTCCGAGAAGAGAATTATGGTTGAATACGCCCATCCTAATCCATTCAAAGTGATTCATATTGGTCATATGAGGAATGTTTTCTATGGCGAATCACTTATCCGGATATTAGAAGCCCAAGGAGCAGAAGTTATTAGGACCAACTATCAAGGTGATGTGGGTATGCACGTAGCTAAATCAATTTGGGGAATGATGGAAAAGCTAAAAGAAGAGGGGATCACATTCGAAGATTTATCTAAAAGGACACTTGAAGAGCGAATGGCTTTTATCGGAAAATCCTACGCACTAGGCGCAACCGCTTACGAAGAGGACAAGGCTAAGCAACAAGATATCAAGGATCTTAACTTTATGGTATATGCTGTAGCACAAAAAGACGAGATGCAAAAACATGGGTGGGATGCAAAGGTCAAATACATCGAGTTTGTAGAACATGAGAAATACTCAATAGAAGATGTAGAAAAATTCTGGAAAGAAGGTGTGAAGTGGAGTCTAGAATCAGATCATATATTTTATAACAGGGTAAACTCAACTTTTGTCAGAGAATATATGGAATCAGAAACCATGTATTTCAGTGAACAGAATATAGAGAAGGCAAAAGAGAAGGGTATATTAGTTGAAAGTGAAGGAGCAATAGTCTTTAAAGGTGAAGAATATGATTTACATACACGTGTATTTGTAAATTCACTTGGTTTACCTACATACGAAGGAAAGGATCTCGGTCTTGCACCAATGCAATTTAATGACTATGGAGAAATTGATCTGTGTATTCACAATGTTGCTGTAGAACAGAAAGAATATTTCAAGGTTATTTTCAAAGTATTAGAACTATTAAACCCTGAAGATTACGCTGGCAGGTCATATCATACAGGCTATGAATTTGTTGGACTAAAAACAGGTAAAATGTCCTCTAGAAAAGGTAAAGTCGTGTTGGCACAAGATATTTTAGATGAAGCAAAAGCAAAGATAAGTGAGTTAATAAAAGATAGAGATGTTGATAATAAAGATGATGTTGCAGAAGAAGTAGGCAAAGCAGCTGTAAAATACTCTTTTCTTAACATAAGCCCTAAGACCTACCTGGCTTTTGATCTGGAAGCAAGCCTTAATTTCGAAGGAAACTCTGGCCCATACTTGCAATACACGTTTGCTCGTGCAAATAAAATCACTACATCAAATGATGAAATACTTGATCTGGATAATCTATCTGAGAATTTGAATGAGCAAGAAACCATGGTGTTGAGACTATTAACTCGTTTCCCAGAAGTAGTTATTGAGGCTGGAAAAGCCCTAGCTCCAAATATAATCTGTAGTTATTTATTTGAGTTTGCTCAAGCATATAATAGTTTCTACAAGCATAATAGAATATTGGACGAGGAAAATGAGCAGATAAAAAATACTCGATTAGTATTAAATCAAGCGGCTAAAATAGTACTTGCAAAAGGTCTTGATTTACTGGGAATAGAGACTGTCGAAGCTATGTAGTCTTTTTCTTTTTCTTTTTGGAACTAATAAACATATACCCTAGAAAAATCACAGATGAACCTGTGATAAATATCCCTAATAGTATAAATAAAATTGATAGTTGTGACATATCGTAACTCGAAAAATCAAAGTCTTTAAAAAGCTTAGCTAAATCATTGCTTTTTTCGGGATATTTTTCAAGTATTTGCTGTTGGGATAGCATCTCAGAAGTATTTGGTACACTATCAGTAACACTGATTGCAAAGTCTGGTGGATTTAGCTCAACATCATCACCATAACTTATTCTCTCAACCATTGCAGGAGTATTTGGACCATCACCAGCTACATGGGTGAAGAAATGGTTTAAATCTCCACCAATCAATGCTGGGCCTGATTCTCCCCAAGTTACATCAACACTAATCCAGCTATCGTTACCAGGCAGATATACTTGTACCCATTGATGAGCCTCTTGTTCTGATTCGGCTAATTTAGAATCATACCCATATCCAAAAGCAGCTCTAGCAGGAATTCCTTCCGCTCTAGTTAATGTTAAAAATAGATCGGAATATTCCATACATACTGCAGCACCTCCTTGCAATGTTTTCAGCGCACCCTGCCTCTCATTTAAACCGAACCTCTTTACTTGGCTATAGTCAATGGTGTCAATCACATGCTCATATGTATTCAAGATAATATGATACACATTCTGCTCATCACCTTTTAGCGTTGTTGCTAAGCCTTGGATCTCTGCACTATCAACTTCCCAATATTCTGCTTGCCCAGTATATTCATCAAGCAATATGCCTTCATAATCCCCGATCACTCCACTGTTAGTCTCGTCTGCTTCAACCCCAATATTAGTTACTATTGCGTATCCTTCAAGGATAATCTGGGCATTTTGATGGGTAGGAATTTTAAAATAACCGATTAAATTCCCTTCCTCATCTTCTACAATTTGAAATGGCTCAGGACTAATCTTTGTATAATACACAGTCTGAGATATTAGGCTTTCTTTGATGTCTCTAGGCATAATTAATCGATACTCATTGAAGAAACCTGTATCAGATGCATCAGTTGCATTAGCCTCTTGTGTAATCAAGAAATTATAATTCTGAGTTCTTCCTATCTGTAACCAGATTGTTGTTCCAATTAATGATTCTTGGGTAAATGAGTACATCCTATAACTCTCGCCTGTTTCGCTCTGATGTTCTGATGGTATTACAAAATTTTCTTCTTCATAGCTTTGAGCAACATTTACAACTGTATTGTATTTAATTGCAGTTTGCCCCTCTTCAAACTTAAATCCCTCTGCAAAACCAGGTGCGTATACATCGATTAGTGCTCCTTTATCCTCAACTAAACCTGGATTCACATATTCGATACTGAAAGTGATTGTTTCTCCCCCTCTGATAGATCTAGGATACTGCACTTCTAATTGAGCTGAGTTTTCATCAATGGTTGTGGTATAGTCTCTTTCAACGCCTTCTGCAACTATTTTCACTCCATCTACAACTGATTGAATAGTGTCTTTCTTAGAATTAATTACGCTTATGTGAAAAGTCTCTGTATTACTATTGGATATTAATAACTCAGTAGAATTATTGGTTACACTGTGGGTCTCAACTATTCTAAACTCACCAGTGGCTTCTAATGTATACTCTCTATTAATCTGTACGTTAAAATCAGCAGCTAGTACTGGCGATATTAAGGCCATGAAACCAAGAGATAGAAAACTGATTATAGTCGCATAAAGGAATTTGGGCATGTGAATATTTTACTTGGAATAAACCAAATATACAATTGTTGACTAGAATATAAGTGTATAATAAATAAACTTAAATAATCATGAAATTATTTCTAACCTCAAGCACAATTACACCTGAATTAATTTTAGACTTTGAACTATTTTCCGGAAAACCTATTAATTCGATTGAGGCTGCATTCATACCAGATGCTGGCTATACTCCACAGATCGAAGATAAAACCTGGATAGAGAATGAATATCTAGAATTAGTAAATGATTTAAACTGGAAAGTCGATTTATTTCCTCTGGAAAGCAAAACGCATCAAGAACTCGATATGTTATTTAATTATGATGTTATCTATGTTAATGGTGGCTTTAGTGGTTATTTGGCTCAAATAATGAGGAAATCAGGCTTTGATAAATTATTACCAGCGTTACTCAAATCAAATGTAATTTACGTAGGATCCTCGGCAGGTAGTATGGTGCTGTCAGAGATACAAGATGCCTCAAGTTGGTATATTGGTGAGCCAGAACCAGAAGCGATAGACATACCTGGACTTGGATATATTGACTTCCAGATATATCCGCACTATCGTGATGAGCTATACACTCCAATAGTAGCTAATATTAATCCAGATATTGATTATCTTTTATTGAGAGATGGTCAAGCAGTGCAAATAAATGATAATGCTATTAAATACTTAGGCTCAAATATAATAGCCCTTGAGAAAGGCGAACGAGTGATTATTAACCAAACTAAAAACTAATTAGTTTTAATTTATCAGTCTCACCTAACTCTAATTGCCTAGATATTTTCGATAAGGTAACTATTGTAGGTGTAACATTCCCATGCTCTATTCTAGAGATTGTTCCGGCTGCTAGACCTGTTCTTCTCTCCAGTTCAAGTTGCGAAATCCCTCTTGAAGTCCTTAATTCCTTTAGATTTTTACCTAATATTTTAGTGATATTCATAGTTATAAACAATTTGCCAAAATATAGCTCTTTTCACAATGTAGCGTAATACAAAAATTGAAATATAATTAGCTAAATTACGTATAAAAATATGAAGCTAAACTGATATACTGTAACTAATCCAATTACTTAATATGAGCAGAATTAAATACATACTCATAATTATTCTCTTGATAACTATTGTAAGCGCAAATATGCTTACAACTACTCGTACAGCCGTTCAAGATTCAAGCAGAGTAGAGGATTTGCAAGCCCAAACTGTAAAAAACGACGAGACACTTTTATTAACAGATGTCATGCCAAATTTAAATACGACTGATGCAAATACTATTCAACAATTACAAATCCAAACGGCTATCATCTCCAATACAAAGCAGCAAGACAATCAGGAAGTCACAACATTACCATTAGAGAATGGTAAAAATTATATGGGTTCAACATTTGATGCCGGATCAACATATCCTTTGACTCTGGTAGATAGGAATCTTGATTCTGGTTCAAACTTTGACACAACTACTCAATCAGGTAGATTTGCAGAAGGCTTAGATGTATCTGTCTGGCAAGGATCTATCGATTGGATCCAGGTCTATGATGCTAACTACAAATTTGCATTTGCAAAAGCTACAGAAGGAAATTGTTATGTTGATCCTACATATGAAAGCAATATGATAAATGGTGATAACGCAGGTGTTTACATGGGAGCATACCACTTTGCAAGACCAGATCTGACTGGTGGCAATACACAGCTTCAAGATGCTAGAAATGAGGCTAGCTGCTTCGCTAGATGGGTGTTACCGTATTTAGAGTATACGAGTCTCGTCCCTGTTTTAGATCTAGAGATTAGTACTGGATACACATGGGCAGAATTATCTGCTTGGACAGAAGAGTTCATGGAAACTTTTAGGCAGCAAACAGGTATAACACCAATCATCTATATCAATTCGAGTTATGCAAATAATCTAGAATCGTATCTAAATGTATACCCGCTTTGGATTGCTAATTGGACCTTTACAGTGAATTCTACACCTGATACTGGAAGATGGAGTAACTGGAAAGTATGGCAATATAGCAATGGATACACTTGTAATGGCTGCTCAGAATATGTAACAGTTCCAGGTATTGATGTAAGGGTGGATTTAAATATCTATAATGGAGATCTAAATCTACTAGAACAACAAATCCTCATCAATCCAAGTAGTGACTTCTTCTCAACGCAACCAATCGTTGACACTTCGCCAAAGTACTATACTCAACCAGTCTTTGTTGAATAATTAATTACTACCAGCTGATTCATCGCTCTAGTTACTCCTACATAGAATAGGTTTTTCTTAATCTTGATAAATTCAGTCATTAGTTCAAAGTGACCTAGTATTAACTTATCATCTGAATCTTGAGTTGATTCATTAACTAAAATTACAGATTCAAATTCGACACCTTGTGCCTCAATTATAGTTAAGATTTTGACATTATAATCATTGAACATATTTTGCAGTTTAATCTTTATTTCTTCTCTATCTACAATGATTCCAACTAGTATCTCCCTCTCTATACCCTCCAAATTATTTCTGATTTCTTGTACTAGTTCATCAAGATCTCGTATTTCCCTTTCAACTACTTCAGGACCTTCTTTTAGTTCTACTGGAATGTCTAGAGTAAATCCTCTGTTATTAAGATATTCAATGATCTGCCTAGTATTTCGGTAACTTTTAGGTAATTTGATAGTATTTTTTTCCTGAAATACTTCTCTTACCTCTGACCATTTTTCAAGTGCAAAAGCCTTAGTTTTCTGTTTCAAATCACCAATATAAATAATTGATCTAGTTGATTTATTAATAAAATTCTTTAATAGACTAATCTGTTGTGGTAAATAGTTTTCTGCTTCGTCAACAGCTATTAATGAGTATTTTTCTTTATCCTCAATCTTATTATTGTTAAGAAATGCACTCATTAGTATTGTTATGTCATATCTATCCAAAATATTTTTTGTTAACTGTTCTTCAAACAGCACATACTCATCATATTCAAACTCCCTAAGATAAGTACTTTTCAAACTCTCAATAATATTACCATTGTCATCAATTTCGGTTTCTTGTTGAAGAATTCTCTTCTTGGCATTCTCTAGGATTATATTTTTCGCTAGTTCAGCAAATGAATGTTCAACTACTGTATGATTAATCTTTAATTTCTCTTTTGCCCAAGATAAAAATGTAGTAATGGTAACATCATCTATTCCAAGGTTTGGTAATAGTGAATTAAAGTAATCTTTAGTACCTTCATCTTGCACGAATACTATCATCTGTTTTGGCTTATATACATCCTTAAATTCTTCTGACAGAGCTAAGTAAGCTATCTTGTGGAGCGCTAATGTTGTTTTTCCCGACCCTGCTGAGCCAGAGATCAAGATAGATCCTTCAGGTTGCATTCTAATCAGCTCATCCTGATAGGCCTCCATTTTTTCTATAATATCGACTAGTCCATATACTTTATGCTCGGATCTATTATCAGTTAAATATTTATTCACACCAGATCGATCTTCTACAACTAAATCTTTTAGCTCCTGGTTTCTAATCTTAAATTTAGATTTCTCTAGAATTTGAATCTCTATTACCTGTCCATTAAGAAGGGTATAGTTGGTTTTGCCAATATTCTGAAACCTTAATTTTGCTACAGGTGCAACCCAGGAATAGACATTACCTCTTGGAAATGTGAATTTTGAAATAAATAATTCTTTTTGAGGAAAATTATCTAGTTTGATTTTGGAAAAATATGGGGAAGGAATTAATTCTTTATAGTCAGAAATAGCATTCTGAGCACTGACAATTGATGCTTTAGCAGTCTCCGCATCATCTTCTTTGTACCATACGCCGATGCTGGATTTTACTTTAGCGACTGTGTTTTCGAGCTTTTTGATCTCATCTTTCAGAAGTACAATTTTGGCATCTAATTCTGCCTTGGCTTCTGAAACGAGATTGAAAGAATCTTGCATAATAAAAATAAATAAATAAAAATAGGCAGTCTAACCTCCACAAGGTCAGCCTTCCTATCTCTATCTTAACAAGATAAAACACATATTTTTAAAAGAACGAAATAAGAAAATAACATACGCCATAGGCGTATGTCAATATCAGCAGTAGATTTTCGTAGTTTAATCGCTTAAAAAGGTTTTGATGCTTCCCAAACAGTATCAAAAATATTATGAAACATACCTGCAATTATCTTGTTATTCACTATAATACCTACAGACTGATCCATTTCCATACTTATAAATGAGACATAATCACCAAATACTGTAAAGATTCCTTCTAGCTCAAATCCTTCAGGCAATAGCCTTGTCTCTTTTAGTGTATCAGGGTTACTTTTTTCTATTTCCAAATTACTATCTGCTTGTCTAATTAGATTCTTGATTGATAACCCTTTATCAACTCTTGATGCAATTACCCTGTTAACTAAATCATCAGTTACTTTATGGTAGTCAGCAACCATTTCACCATTAATAATTTGCTTGATAGGACTTTGAGCTACTTCGATACGTTTTTGCAATGGGATGGTGTATGCATCAATCCCATAATATACTTCGGTAGCTCCTTTATCTACTAGCTGTCTAAATGTATCTAATTGTTTTTTTGTATTATCCATATTATTAGTTTAATTAGTGTGATTATAAATGCTAAAATAGTAGTAGATCAAGAAACTACTATGAACGATATACTGACTAAGTTTGGCCTTACAGAAAACGAATCCCAAATCTATCAAGGGTTGATATCAAACCCACTTTGCACAGCGGCAAAGATAGCAAGGATACTAAATATGGACAAGTCTTCAGCTTACAAAGCTGTGGATTCACTTAAATCCAAAGGGTTACTTATTGGATATGGTGGTGAGACTGGATTAGAGTATCGTGCAGCTGATCCTGATTCATTACTTGGATTATATTCAGAAAAGAAAGCGGAGCTAGATAATAATAAACAAAGCCTTACTGCTTTTATCGACAATTTGAAAACCGATGCCGTCAAATACCGAAATACATTAATAACTGTCGAATCAGGAATAAACGCAGTTCAAAAACGAATGCGTGAGAGTCTTCATTCTAAAGAAAAACTAATCAGAGAAAGATTTAGAAGTCATACTTTATTTGATAATAAAGAGCATGTTGAATTTGTAAAACGATACGCTGAACAAAGACGTTTGAAGAAAATATTTATCAGACAGCTTGAGGTAGATTTCGATTTCATGAATTCTAGGTTTAAGGATATCATGACAAAGCACAAAAAATACTTGAAGGAAGTTAGACTACTACCTAGAGAATTGGATAACAATAATTCACTTCGTATCTGGGATGATACAGTAAATATAGTAAGTTATAGCGATAATGATGAATTTATTATTGTCACTATCAAAGATAAATATCTATCTGAACTTATGAAGAACATGTACGACTTCATTTGGGAAAGAACTACTAAATACACACCCCAAAAGACTTAAAGAAATATTTAATTTTATTAAATATTATTTATCTAATAGTTTGTTGATATACCTAGTTTATGTTTATACTAAATAGTATTTCATGAAAAATGCTTAAACTTAACCCAGAACAACTAAGGGCAGTAGAGACTGTAGAAGGACCAGTTCTGGTTCTTGCGGGGGCTGGTAGCGGAAAGACGCGGGTGCTTACACAGAGAGTTGCCTATCTGATTCAAAAGGGATTTAGTGAACCAGAAAATATTCTTGCGGTAACTTTCACCAATAAAGCTGCAGCAGAAATGAAGGAAAGAATAAGTAAGCAACTAGGAACAAATTATAGTCTGCCTTGGGTCGGTACATTTCATTCAATTTGTCTTAGAATCCTAAAATCAAATGCTCATCATCTAGGTTATTCTCAGCAATTTACTATCTATGATAGTAATGATCAGCTGCAATCTGTAAAAGATTGTATGAAGAAATTGCAGATGGATACAAAGAAAGTAAATCCAAGAGCAGTTTTGAGTTATATTTCTGCTGCCAAAACAGAAATGATGGATCCTAAAGCCTACGCTAAATATACCAGTGGTTATTTTCAAGACGCTGTAGCTCTAGTTTACCCTGAGTATCAGAAGCTACTTAGAAATAACAATGCAATGGATTTTGATGATCTAATCATGAATACAGTATTGTTATTTCAAAATATTCCTGCTGTATTATCTAGGTATCAAGAACTCTTTAAATTTATTCTGATTGATGAATATCAAGATACCAATCACTCACAATACCTTTTTGCAAAGCTCTTAGCTGATAAGCACCATAATATCTGTGTAGTTGGTGATGATGCTCAATCTATATATAGTTTCAGAGGAGCAACTATTCAAAATATTTTAAGTTTTGAAAAAGATTACCCAGAAGCAAAGGTTATAAAGTTAGAACAGAATTATCGTTCTACAAAAAATATTCTTAATGCTTCTAATAGAATTATAAAACTTAATACCAATCAAAAACCGAAAGATCTATGGACAGAAAATCCTCAAGGAGAACAAATAATTGTTTATAAAGCATTGGATGAAAAGGATGAAGCTTCATGGATAGCTAATGAGATAGGATCGCTTATAGATCAAGGGGTTGAACCAATTGAGATTTCTGTGCTTTACAGAACAAATGCTCAATCTAGAAATATTGAAGAATTTCTAATTAGGGCAGGAATCGACTACAAAATAGTAGGTAATGTTAAGTTCTATGATCGTAAGGAAGTTAAGGACATCCTAGCTTATCTCAAACTAATTCAGAATCCTAGTGATAACTTGAGTGTCAAAAGAATTATTAATATACCAAGAAGGGGAATAGGACCTAAGACAATCTCTGACCTTGAAAAAGCAGCAGCAATGAATGGTGAAAATATAATCGAATATCTAACAAACAGAAATGATGCAGAGTTATCCGAATGGAACAAAGGTGTAAGGAATTTTGCTGAGTTAGCGAAGCTACTAATACGAATTAAAACCGAACTACAGCCTGACATAATTATTGATACAATTATGAGTGATGCTGGTTATTATGAATATCTCAATGATGGCAGTCCAGAAAGCGAGACTCGACTAGAGAACATAAGTGAATTGAAGAGTTTAGCACAGCAGTTTAAGGATTTGCCTCCAGAAACTGGACTAGAAGAATTTTTGGATCAAGTATCACTAATCGAAGAGCAATATAAAGCAGAAGATAAATTAAATCAGAAAGTAACATTGATGAGTATTCACGCAGCTAAAGGATTAGAGTTTGACCATGTATTTCTAGCCGGTGTCGAAGAAGGAATATTCCCTCATAGCAGAACATACACAGATCCGACAGAAATGGAAGAAGAGAGAAGATTAGCATATGTAGCTATCACTAGAGCAAAACAAAAACTCTATCTAACTCATGCAGACTCAAGAACATACTTTGGTACAAGAAACTCCAATATGATGTCTCGTTTCATATCAGATATTCCAGAGGAGCTAATAGATTTTAGAAGTTTTAATAATGAATTCGGTTCAGACTGGAAAGAAACTTCGACTAGCAATTCTTGGGGTAATTGGGATACATCTCAGGAACAAGAAATAGTTTCTTTAGAAAAAGGAGATGAAGTAAAACACTCTGTTTTTGGTAAAGGAAAGGTTTTAAGTGTAGATGAATCAATTGTAGTAATCAAATTCCCAATTGGTGTAAAGGAGTTATCAGTTGAATTTGCAAAACTAGAGAAGATCTAATTTACCAATAGTTATTGCTAAAGAACAAGGAGTCTCGTCTAACTCCAATTGGGCTCGTCATTCCCCTCATAACTTTTTTCAGAGTGCATATTTTCTTTCACTAAAGTAGCTATCTTATCTACAGCTTCCTCGGTTACATTTACACCCGTTGGTAGGTTTATGATGTGCTTAGCCAAATATTCAGCATTTTTAGTAGTTCCTTCTATATACTGTAATAAATCTAAACTTTCTGCAGGTGCATAAAGAATATTTTTATACCAATCACCAAGAACTATTCCCATTTGCTTCGCTTTATTTAATACTCTTTTAGGATCATCTACTAATATTGGAAATCGCAAATAGATATGTTTGCTATTGTCAGGAATCTCATAATGTCTATTGAGTAAATCACTATATTTTCTTGCTAGTTTTATTCTATGCTCGTTGTACTGATCTAATTTCTTGATCTGATTCAAACCTAATCTCGCTAACGCTCCTGGAAGCTTGGCAGGTAACCAATCTGGTTTAGAAGTTTTGTACTCGCATTCTTCTATCATATTGCCAAATATTTTTAACCAATGGCTCACACCAGCTACTATTCTTCCAACAGTAAATTTACCTATACCAAGGTAATAGACAGGTGTAATAAGACTCCAAAGAACAGGATTAAGCAACGATACAAAAATTCTGTATCTACTAAAGACGGGCTCTGGACCTCTAAGTTCTCTAAGTTTGGTTATTAATTCTTTGTCTTTGGTTACTGCCATACCACCTCTAACAGTTGAAATGACTTTTTCTATACCAAAAGTAAGTATAGCTGCATCTCCAAGAGTACCTAACTTTTTACCAGCTAATGTTCCACCTAAAGAATGTGCAGTATCCTCAATTATTTTTACATTTGGACCAACTATTTCTCTTACTTTTGAAACGTCAATTGGCATCCCAAATGTATGTTGAACAAGTATTGCTTTTGTGTTGTTAGTTACTTTGGATTTAAGATCATTAAGATCCAGATTAAAATCATGCTTATTCACATCCACATAGACTGGATTCGCACCAACCCATAACACTGGATTTGCAACTACTAGACAACTAAAAGAGGGGAGTATAACTTCATCACCTTTACCGATACCATATGCTTTCAAAAGCAAATAAAAAGCACTTCTAGCAGAATCTATGGCTAACGCATTTACCTCTTCTCCTAGATACCTCTCAACTTCATTTTCGAACTCTTCTACAGGCTCAGTGTCATACCATTCCCAAGGCTTAAGCAATTGTGAAAAAGCAAGATTTGAGTCATCTTGTTGTGTATTAGGTGATGCTGCAATAAAAATAGGTTTCATATACCGTTATCTTTTAACCTTTCTAAGTAATTCTATTATTTTTCCTCTTAAAGGAATAATTTTGTCCCAAATAAAAAATTTATTACTATCTATTGGTAACGATAAAAGTCCATATGTATCAATCCTTACTCCACCAAAACTGAGTTTAGTATCGCTATAGCCTTTATGTTGATCAGATTCTGGGATAAATCCCCAGAAATCATATACTTTACTACCGTATTTCTTTGCTGATCTAATAGATTCCCATCTCAATAAATAAGGTGCCTTTACGTTACTATGTAATCTATTTGAACCTGCATAAAAAGAAGATGACCATGTCTTCGTTCGCTCAGATATATTTGTCGTGATTAAATCATCCTCGTACTTAGCTTCGAACAAAGCTATATTATCTGTATCAGCAAAAGCTTCGAATAATCGTGTAAATGTTTTAAATGGTCTCACAGGATATCCGTTTGAGCGTTTTTGCATATCTAATACGAGATCATAAAACCTCCTAAGCTTTGCCTGAATATTCTTATCTTTAGGTGAACATTCTTCAATTTGCACACCTTTTTTCATGGCGTACTTTACATTGTATCTAGTGTTCTTTTTCATCAAGCCTAATAATTCATCTTCACTCTTGGTAAGATCATATAGCAACTTGTATTTAGGCTGCATATTTCTACTTGTTTTCATATAGCCTTTATTAAGGATGTGATCCAAGATATCTGTATTAGTGTAGTGTACAAGTCCTGCACTTAATTCATTCTCATCAGCATGAACACCAAGCATAGGTTCTAGTTCGATAACAAAACAATTATGAGCCTTTGCGAAATTGAGTAGATGGAAATGTAACTTATCCCACCCCCTACTGAAGTCTTCAATGGTCTGAAATACTGGACCATGGGGAACATATAAGTAATTACCTAGAACAGGTGCTGGTTTAACTAATATTTGTGCTCCAACAATAATTTTTTGGTCGTTAAATACTGCTATTCTGTAAGGAGTCCAACCTTCGGTTTCCTTGGTATCTCCCCATTGCCAAAATTGTAAGATAGTACTCCAGGGTGATTCATTTACGAAATCATTCCATATCTGCTTATCACTCTCTTCGAGCAGTTTAGAATAAATTTTGGAATCAGAACTCATACATTAACTAATAAACAATTAAGCTTAGCATTTATTTAGTTCAAGCGCATTGGCATTATCACATGTATAAAGTCTTTATCGTCGGGATCTAGAAATACTCCAGGTGCTGTAGGACCATTTGATTCGAAGATAATATCGTCTGATTTGATGGCATTTGTCATTTCAGAAAGAAATCTAACATTAAATCCTGCCTCAAAATCATCACCGTCAAGATTCTTTACCTTCACAGTACTTTCATTGTTGCCAAGGTCTATTACATTAGCAGCTAACATTAGTTTCTCTTCTGTCGTATCTACTTTAAATCTTGCTTTATTACCAACAACATTCCTAGCAAAAATACTTACAACTTTTAGTGTATCGCTAAAATCTGATTTTTTGATTTTGAAAGTTAGTAATTTTTCAGAAGGCAATATATCCTCGTAGTTAGGGAATTTACCTTCAATTAATCGAGTTGTTAATTCTACATCATCAAGTTTGAAGAGCATTTGATTTCTATTGCTCATCAGATAAATCTTCAATCTTGATTCTTCATTCGCAGTATCTTTGATTAGTTTTTCTACTTCGCTTAATGCTTTTGCAGGAACTACTTCTGTAATAGCTTCTGATAAAGCATTATCTAGAGTTATTTTTTTCTTTGACAGTCTGAAGCCATCAAGTGCTACTACTGATAATTCTTTCTTCTCAGCAGTTAATAGTGCACCAGTTAAGACTGGTCTTGATTCATCTGTTCCTGCTGCAAAGACCGTTGAAGCAATTGCATCGGCAAATTGTAGTGCATTTAGATCTAAAGAAGCCTCACCTTCTACCTCTGGCAGAGTAGGGAAGTCATCTGCTGGAATAATGAAAAACTCTGCAGTGTTATCCACAGACTTAACCACTAAAGTTTGTCCCTGCTGGATCAGCTCTATTTTACCGGGTTTTAGAGAGTTAACGAAATCTGCTAATAGTTTAGCTGAAACTGTAATACTGCCTTCCTCTGCTACAGAAGCACCTATCCAGCTACTTACTCCAATTTCAAGATTTGTAGCTGATAATTTTAATTGTCCTTTCTCTGTTTCAAGTAAAACATTTGCAAGTACAGGTATATTAGGTCTATTGCTAACTGCCTTGTTTATATGAAGTAGTGCTTTAGCTAAATTTTCTTGTATTAAAGATATTTTCATATTCTCTCTATTAATATATTTATATAAATTAGTATTAGT
>JAGQLK010000090.1 GCA_020429485.1 Candidatus Dojkabacteria bacterium
CAAAAATTCTATCTCCAAATATTTTTCGAATCAGAATAGACAATTTTGCATACTTTCCACCCGCATATCTTGTCTTTGGATTATTAGCTTCAATAGCCTTAGTTACTAATTTTGCTATCACTTCTGGTGATGAGCCATTACTCTCTGAACCATAATTTATCCTCAATCCGTTTGCGACGCTTTGGCTATAATTACTGTATGGCCCATTTTTGCTTATCCTTTCTATATTATCAGCTGCTATCAGTCCCCAATCTGTATGAATCAATCCTGGTTCTATTACAACAACTTTGATATTGAACTGCTTCATTTCTAGTCGTAAACAATCTGACCAACCTTCTAATGCGTGTTTGGTTGCATGGTACCAAGCTCCAAGTGGGGAATATACCTTACCACCCATGGAAGATGTATTGATTATCTTACCACTCATCTGTTTGCGCATATGTGGGATAACTAGTTGTGTTAATCTTGCCAGCCCAAACAGATTGACTTCAAACTGATTTTTGGCATCACTCATGCTAGTCTCTTCTACAGTACCATACAGACCATATCCGGCATTATTAAACAGCACATCTATTTTCTTCTGTTCATTAATTACTTTATTTACGCAGTTTACAATACTATCTTCTTTAGTGATATCTAATTCTAAGATATGTGCACCTTTTTCTTTTAGATCATTCATACGCTCTATACGCCTAGCTGCAGCATATACTATGTAGCCTTTCTTGAGCAACAATAGAGCTGTAGCTTCGCCAATACCTGAAGATGCGCCTGTTATTAGTACTACTTGTGACATCAAATCTATTTAAGAATTAAAATATGTACTTCTTTTAAGTGCATGTTTAGCAATTAATCCAGTAATCATAAAAGTAACTATTGATAATAGTCCAATACTACCATCGATCAGCGGGTTACCTGATACAACTAAAATGATAAATATGCCTGCAAAGGCATTAAACATACCATGCATGCCAGCTGCTAAAACGGTGGAACTAGTCTGGCGCATAAGTAATGTAATAGGATAAGAAAAACTAATACAAAAGAATATGAACATAATACTGCCTGACAATGCATGTTCAGTACCATAATTATATCCTTGTATAATTAGTGGAATATGCCATAATCCCCAGAGTGATCCGATTAATATACTTACTTTCCAGTCTGTCAGTTCTTTGTATTTGTCCCATAGATACCCTCTCCAAAAGATTTCTTCTCCTAATGCAAAGAATAGGTTAATGGTAAATCCAGCAGTAATGCTACTTATGAAAGCTATAGGAATAAGAATAAGCGGAGTTGGTGGCAAGTCTGTATTGTTTGCGGCCTCGCTTCCAGCAATTTTCTCAATATTGGCAAGAAGTTGCTCATTATTTGTTACTAACTCGGAAAATGTTTCAGGACTGAGCTTACCAAGAAGATAGGTAAGAAAAAACAAAATTGATCCCCATAAGAAAACCATACTTATAGTAAAAGATATACCTTTTAGCGAAATATTATGCTTGAGGATATATTTCTTAAAAATATTTTCCTTGGTTAATGCTGAATAGATAACCAATGAATAAAATGGAGTGGGCATATACAAAGTTGCTATGTATACAATTCTTACTAGTTGGTTACTTTCCGGAATATAGCTATAACCTATGCCAGATAGTGTAATTAAACCTAATAATATTAGTAGTATAGATAATACTTGCTTGTTCTGATTCATACTATGTTCGATCAGGAATTGTACTTATTCTGATGCTGTCTTCTATTGTGAATGGTGAATTAGGATCCTCAACTAACTCATCTCCGAGGGATTGGCGTAACATAGGTAGTAACTTCTCTGGCTTTCCATACTCACCTTCATTAACATCCGAATTTCCAAATGGATCAAATGAATCTATTCTTGAAATCCCATCATGAACAAATACTACAGGAATCATTTTTCTAAGATCTAGACCTCCAGACGCCGCGTGGCCCATTTCGAATGGATTACGAGGGTTTTTGACTTTGGAAGCCATTATAAATGCTATTTGGCCATCATTATATGTAAGTGTAGCCAAAAATCCATCACCAGCTCCATAAATATCTGGTCTTGCTTCGTATCCTGCAGCTTCAAAAGCAGGGCTCTGATATATACTTAGTCTTGTTTCTCTTGGAACGCCTAAGTCGAGTACATGTGCTACTTGTCCTTCACTAAGTATGTTTTCCAAACCAATTAGTTGTGGAGCATCCTTGAACTGCTCCTGAAATTCTTGTGCTATTTCGCTCATAATTATTTAAAAAATTATTTAAATTAATCTTGTCTCTTTATTAGTCTGGGAGTATATATCAAAAAGAAGTTTACTCCAAGGCTAAAAGCTACTATTACCAGGCTGACTATCAGTACAGCATAATATCCATATTCTGAATTTTCTGGATTTAGAAATGGATACGGATACCAGCCAGTTAAGTATCCTCTTACTAAGCTGTATGCTAAATATAAAATTGGATATATTAGCCACAGGATTGTTTCTTTAAATCGAAGATCATGAACTGCCTTGTAAGTTATTATCCAATCAAAAATTGCATAAACTGGGACTATATAGTGTAAAACATAATTTACCCATGCATCTGATGTTTGCACATCAACATTTGTTAATAGTAGAGAATATACTACACCAGTAATGGTGATATAAAGTGTTGTAGCACCTTTTATCGAATTCATCTGGGGTACAGTATTTGGAGTATCTGATAACTCTAACAAGGCGAGATATAATAACACTAAGGCGATAAAGATGTTGCTTTCTATTGTAAAGAAATGAAAGAAGTTGACTAGACTTAAGCCCAACTGCATGTTGCTTTGGATCTGGGAGATAATTGCAATGAATATAAGCAAAACAATAATAACTCTGAATACTGATATAGCTTTTTTCATTTTTTTGAAAAGATATTAACTAGAAAGAAAGCCGCCATCAACAGGTATTACTGCTCCTGTTATGTAACTGGATAATTCACTAACCATAACAAGTACCATTTTTGCAATATCATCAGGTTGACCTATTCTGCCTAGTGGTAGTCTCTGTTTGAAATTATATGTGTCTTTGATCATACCAAATGGATCTTTCAAAAACTCAGTAGAACCTTGCATTGCACCTCTCGTCATTACTCCACCAGGCAAAATTACATTAGCTCTGATATTGTCACTGCCAAATTCACGAGCTATTTCTCTCGTGAGTGCTACAACACCTGCTTTAGATATGCCGTAGTGTGTTAACCCTTCTCTTACTGGTACTACTGCTTCTAATGAGCCGATATTTAATATATTTCCACCTTTTTTATTATCTTTTAATCTTCTGACAAAATTAAAGCACATACTATAAACGGCATTGAGATTAACATCTATCACTCTTTGAAATTCTTCATAATTCATGTCTAGGAATTTTGCGATTGGAAAGATTCCTGCATTATTGATTAAGATGTCTGGCACTTGTTCACCAAGATTATTCCAGAATTCATCTATATTATCCTTATTTGCAAGATCTACTGAAAATGTCTGGATATTTACAGAATACTCACTAAGCTCTTCTCTGGTCTTATCTAAATCTTCCTGCGATCTGCTAATCAAAATCAGATCAGACCCTGCTTCTGCGAGCCTAACTGCAATTCCCTTCCCTATACCCGCAGTAGCACCAGTAATAATGGTAAGTTTGTTCTTTAAGTTTAGTATCTCATTGATAGAAGTTAAGTCTTTCATATTATCTTGATAAACAGTTATTTTTATTATACATAAATTCTACCTTGTTGGTTATATATGGTTCTTCTATGTATAATTAACTAATCAAATATCAAACCCAAATGTCATACTGTGAATATGTAGATTCTCTTCCATTAGATAACGTTCATAAGATCTATCATGATACTCAATATGGATTCCCATTAGATTCGGATGATGAACTCTTTGGAAGATTACTATTAGAAATAAATCAGGCAGGATTATCTTGGAATACTATTCTAAATAAACAAGATAACTTTCGTAGAGCGTATTCAAACTACTCGATAGAAAAAGTGGCTTCTTACAATGAAACTGAAATTGCAAGGCTTCTCTCTGATGAGGGTATTATCCGAAATAGACTAAAAATTAACGCAGCTGTGCATAATGCTAAAGTAATAATAGATTTACAGAATGAATTTGGTAGTTTTAAGAACTGGTTAGATTCTCAGAGAGATCTCAATCTAGAACAATGGGTAAAGCTATTTAAGAAGCATTTCAAGTTCACGGGAGGCGAAATTACAAAAGAATTCCTTATGAGTACAGGGTATTTAACCGGTGCTCATATTGAAAGGTGTGTAATACAAAATAAGATTTTATCCCTTAAGCCTGCTTACATTAGAAATTAGATACAAACGATGAACAAAGAAATTATAGAGTACAACAATTCTCAAACCGATATTGACAAAGCAATTTGTGATCGCTTGGCTCAAATAATTGATAAGGGTTTAACTGATGCTGAAAGTAAGATATGGCACGCACATCCTGTATGGTTCCTGAAAGGTAACCCTATCGTAGGCTATAGTAAACTAAAAGATTCGGTAAGGCTTATGTTCTGGAGTGGTCAGTCTTTTGATGAAGACGGCTTAGAGAAGTCTGGTAGCTTTAAAGCGGCTATCAAAAATTACACAGATGTATCTGACATAAATAAAAAGATTTTAATAAAATGGTTAGAAGAATCTAAGTCGATTCAATGGGATTACAAAAATATTGTAAAACGTAAAGGTAAACTTGTAAGGCTATAGAGGAAATAGCTTTCTTCCTAGCTCAATATTATTAATAAGGACTCCGTCAACACCTAAAGAATCAACTTCTTTTAATCTTTGCTCAGAAAAGTTTCCTGCTGTTCTGGCTATGCTATCGGGTAGTTCTTCTTTAATATTTACAATGACTTTACCACCATACTGATGAATATCTTCGACAATTGAAGCATTTAAGTCTTTGAACCAGATTCTTATATACTCCACTCCAGCATCAATATATTGTTTATAGGTTTCTGGGTCTTGATCAAGTGATATCAGTTTACCTTGGAAGTTAACCTTATTGAATCTTTCTACTCTGTCTAGATCACGAGCTCCTATGTAGATCTGCGATGGGGAGAAATCTAGCTCATTGATTCTTTCTAAGATATTCAAAGCGTTATTAATTGATTTTTGTTTGATGTCAAAATTTAGAAACTTAGTTTGCTTTAGATAAGTGCTCAATATATCACTATCTGATAATGAAAAGATCATTTCATTATTGCTTAACTTTTCAGTTAGTTGTGCTTTGATTAACTGATCTACA
>JAGQLK010000091.1 GCA_020429485.1 Candidatus Dojkabacteria bacterium
TACCCGAATAACACAGAGAAAAAATAGCGAATAAAAGTCTTGTTAGAATAGAGTTATGCTGGTAAAATACAACATCGCAAATTTCTGTGCTTCGAAAAGCTTAGTTTTGGACTACGCTTTTCGGGGAATTTTCCCGAGATTTATTTATTATATTTACTCGTTTAAGCGAGTTTTTTAATGCAATGATTTTTATTGTAACTATTTTATTTGTATTGTTATCTGGGCTTTTCTCAGGATTAAACCTGGGATTACTATCATTAAACAAAAACGAACTTGAGAGAAAGATTAGACTAGGTGACGAAAATGCTAAAAAGGTATACCCAGTTAGAAAACAAGGTAATTTATTATTAACAACTCTATTATTAGGAAATGTAGCGGTAAATGCCGCTTTATCTATTTTCCTGGCGGATGTTTCGTCTGGACTAGTTGGTGGGCTTCTTTCAACAGCATTGATTGTTTTATTCGGAGAAATTATTCCACAATCGTATATCTCAAGACATGCATTAAGAATAGGTGCATCAACTGCTTGGATAACCAAAATCATTATCTTTGTCCTTTACCCTGTAGCTAAGCCAATTGCCTTTGCTTTGGATAAGATATTGGGGGAAGAACTTCCTACAATCTGGAGTAAAGAGGAATTGAAAGAAATAATTAAACACCATGAAGATCATCCTGATTCACTAATTGATCAAGATGAGGAGAGAATCATTATTGGTGCTTTATCTTATTCTAATAAGGAAGCAAAAGACGTTATGACGCCAAGAACTGTTGTATATGCAATTGAACAGAATGAAACATTAGACCAGCAAAGATTAACTGAAATTAAGTATAGAAGATATACAAGAATCCCTGTTTATTCAGATGTTATGGACAATGTTGTAGGTATTATATTTGCTAAAGATTTATTGGCTGTGGACGACCAGATAATAGCTAGAGATGTTATGCGCAAAGATAAGTTTATTAAGATTAAGGAAGAGCAAACATTAGACGATTTACTAAATATGTTTATCAATAAACGTATTCATCTTGCATGTGTATATGATGAATTCGGTGGCTTCTCTGGTGTTGTTACACTTGAAGATGTTATCGAAGAGATTTTGCAGGAAGAGGTATATGACGAAGGAGAGACGATGGTTGATCTTAGAGATGTTGCGTTATCAAAAGGAGAAGAAGTTACTTCAGATAGTTAGTTCACTTCTTTGTTCCTCAAATACTTCTCTTAGCCAGTGTCTAAAGTTCTTGAAGGCATGCCATTGATGTCTATTCATATACAGGAATCCTAAGAATAATAGCAAAATCGGGATGCCAAAAATATTAACACTAGAGTATTTGAAAAGAAAATGTTTTGGCGCGGTGTCTATTAGCTTTTGTATTCCTAATCCAAGTCTATCAAGTGTGAAAATATAACTAGTTAGAATTGTAAATACTAGGAAAAATACATTTGGGAAAATGGATATGCCAAGGACCGCTATCACTAGATGATTATGGATGATCGCTGGAGAAAATATGACCAGTACCAATGAATAAATTCCTAATTGATCTATTACATCCCTTTTATAAAAATATAAACCCGCTAAACATAAACTCAGAATTAGCAAAAGATTAGCTAGGCCAGTAGATACAAGAGAATTAGGTAGAAAGAAATTGAGTAAAGGTGCATTTTTTACTGAACTATACCGAAAAATATTTTCCCATATACCATCTAATCCCCCTCCAGATAAAAATGGTATGAATGCAATAAAAAATATCCCAAGGGGAATTACTAGTGATAGTAATTTACGTTTTTTACCTTTTTGTTTCAAAGCCAACCAAAAAGGGAAGAAGAAGAAGACGTGTTTAATAGATAGTGAAAGTCCCAAAAGTAATAAACCCAGATAGTTTTTATAAGTAATTTTACCTTCGCTATTGTTACCAAATAACAGCATGGATAGTAGTGCAGTTAGAACAGCTAGGTTATCAAATTGGCTAATAAAGCCAGTTACTATTATGGATATCGGGTTGAGCAAATATAATATTCCTGCCTTATAACCATATTTCAAAAAGAGTATGTACGCAATGGCGCAGTCGACTACACTGAGCAGTAATGCGAGTAGCATTCTGAACATATGTTCCGAGTTTGTAGCCAGATCTAAAACATGAAGAATTAGAAACCAGATTGGACCATAATTATATCTAGGAGTATTTGCATAAACATTTTTACCTTTATCAACCAAATCAGCTACTATCATAAAGGATTCGTAGTCGTAATTGTGTCCATAATTTGCAAAAAGTAGTCGCAATGTTATCCCAATCGTGGCGAAAGTTAAGAGTAGTATTATTTTCTTCATAGTAATATTCTACAAGTATTGCAATTTAATTTCACTTGCTTAGAGCCTACAAAAGTTATATAAAGAGGCATATTAGCAACAGAATAATGTCAACCACTGATCCACAACAAGAATTACTAGCCGAAGTAGATAAAGAAAATAATGTGATAGGTTCTATTCCCAGAGGTGAAGCCCATAAAAGTCCAGATAAAATATATAGAACAATTGCTGTATTTGTAAGCAGAGATGATGGCAAGTATCTTTGGCAAAAGCGGAGCGAAACAAAGGATCTCTATCCAGGATGTTGGGATTTTAGTGTAGGTGGGCATGTTAACTATGGACAGAGTTATATCGATACAGCTGTTCGTGAACTCAAAGAGGAGTTAGGTCTTGATATAAATGAAACGGAACTTGATTTCAAAGGTGAGATTTTGGTTAAACTTCCTCAATCAAATGAATTTTTTCATGTATTTAGTTATAAATTAAAAGAGGAAGACAACTTAAAGTATGAAGAAGAAGAAATATCAGATACACAGTGGCTTACGTTAGAAGAAGTGAAACAGTCAATTGAATCAGGGAGCGTAAAATGGTATCCCAGGCCAATACAAATTTTAAATGGACTATTTTTTAACAAAGAGTAAATGGCTATTAGACCAATTATTAAACAGGGTAATTCTAAACTAAAAGAGCATAATATAGAAATTGCTTCTTTTGGTACAGAACAACTTAAGTCTCTTGTGCAGGATATGATTGATACAATGAGAAATGCAGACTTAATTGGTTTAGCTGCTCCACAGATTGCAGAAAATTTTCAAGTTTTTATTACTGAGCCAAGAGAGACTGCTTCCCGCAAAGGTGATCAAGTAGATGAACTTAGAGTTTTCATTAACCCTCAATTATTAGAGTTAACTGGAGAAGAAAAAATTATTTATGAGGGGTGTGGATGTGTTGATAATCTCTTTGGTCCGGTGTCTAGAAAAGAGTTGGTTACGATTGAAGCTTATGATGTAGATGGGAATAAGTTTACTATGAAAGCTGATGGAATATTAGGAAGAGTGATGCTTCACGAGTTGGATCACTTAAATGGATTAGAATTTACCAATCATTCTCCAGAAGAAAGTTTAGTTAGTCGAGATGACTATATTGCTAATATTAGAAACTCAGAACAACAGCTCAAAAACTCTATTATTTCTATCAAGGAATACCATAGAAATTAAGCTATACAAGTAGCTTTATTACTATTTCAAACTATGATAAATTATGTTAGTTGACTATGTGCCAACTATATTTCTATTGAATTAATTGCCCAGTGTCGAATAAAGGATTCAATCTGTTAAAACCTCAAATTGAACCCCCAACTGTATGGACTAAAATATACGAGTGGATTGTTGGTACTGCTCGTCTTATTGTCATTGTTGTTGAAATAGTTGTAGTCATTGCGTTTGGGTTTAGAGTAGTACTTGATATCCAAGGAAATCAGCTAACAGAACAGATAGACGACAAAGAGAGGATTCTAAATGCCTTTCAAGAAGCAGAAAGCAGATATGTAAGGGTCCAGAATAAAACACGTGCCTTTAATTTCAGTTGGACTGACGCAACTATCTATACCGATGTATATGTTGAAATCAATGGGTATCTCCCTCAAGATGCAACCGAATTAACTGTGCAAGTAGACGGTGATTTAATATTTATTACTGGAACTGCGCCAATATCTCAGGTTGGGGTACTTGAAACTGCATTCAAAAACTCGAACACCTTCATAAATACTGAACTTGTTCAGATTAAAGCAGATGGTAACTCAGAAAATAATAATGCCGAGTTTTCTCTACGTTCTAAAATTAAAGAATTAGATAAAAGAGAAATTGTGGAAGTAGATAATTCATTAGATTTTCTAGAACAATAATGCCTTTACAACAAAGAAATCGAAAATTATCAGAACTAATGGAAACTACGAGAGGTAGGACATACACCGTCATGCTTGTAACTCTCGTAACGATTGTCCTAATGATTGCATTGGCTATCTCGCCAGCATATTTGTCGATTACAAATCAGCTCAAAAATAACGAGGCGAAGAAAGCATATTTGAACCAGCTAACGCAGAAAGAAGATAATCTTAGGATACTTGCTGCTCAAGAATTAGAGTATGAACAAGAGATAAATCTTATTAACTCTTACTTCACTGATAAACAAAATGATGAATTTATTTTAGCTAACATTGCAGCGTTGGCTGAATTATACGATGTGAAGCTAGTGGCAGTAACATTTGATGATGATAGTCTAGGCTTACCAGATTCATTGCTTATTTCGGTTCCAAATATAATCAGAACTCAGACAACAATAACCGCCAATGGACAGCTTGAGAATTTACAGCTTTTCCTTGCTAGCATAGAGTCGTTTCCTGCTACAATAACAATAAATGGATTAACATACGGTTTAGATGAGGATGTTGAAGATGATGAATTTTACCTTGATTATCCTTATAGATTAGTTATAAGTGCAGAATATTTCTATTGGGGATTTGAATTTTTTGAATAATGAATAAAACTTGGGTTACACTGATAATAATATCTTTAGGAACAATCATGTTAATGGTTGCCTATCAATTTTATGTTTCGCTAAGCGGTCAGAATGTTGAATTTGCCAAAACTTTAGAAAATCCAATTGATCCGAATCTTGGTACATTTGAATTGGACTATCTAAACAGTATAAGATCTAATGTACAGATTGAAAACGAAGAGCTAGAAAATTAACTGCCACCAATAATTTAAACAAAAACTATATGTCAAAATTAAGAATTGGAACTGGTGGGGTTCCCCTAAGTAGTAAATCCAGAAGTACACTTGCAGGTATTGAGCGAATAGCAGAGCTTGGGCTTGAACACATGGAGTTAGAATTTGTACGAGGGGTGAAGATGGGGGAGGACACCGCTAAAGATGTTCGAAAAACTAAAGAAGAAAATAATGTTTCTC
>JAGQLK010000092.1 GCA_020429485.1 Candidatus Dojkabacteria bacterium
TTTTTTTTTAGCTATAACTTTAATTTGAGTTAATTCTTCAAACCCGTATCTCCCATGCTCTCTACCTATACCTGAATATTTATAGCCTCCAAATGGATTAAAAGGCTTGATATAACTTACCCCATTAACGCTTACCATACCTGATTCTAGTCTCTGAATCATTCTTTCAATTCTCTCGCTATCGTTTGTAAATAGATACGCACCCAGCCCATAAGAAGTATTATTTGCGAGTTCTATTGCCTCTTCTTCTGTTGAGAAAGTAATAATCGGTAAAACAGGAGCGAATACTTCTTCTTGCATCACTCTCATATCCAGATTCACATTTTTGAGTATTGTTGGTTCATAAAACGCTCCACCTAGTTTTTCTTCTAGGCTGTTGCCACCTGTAATTATTTCAGCTCCTTTATTCACTGCATCTTCAACCTGATCAATCACTGTTTCTAGTTGTCTCTTAGCTACAAGTGGACCAATATTAGTTTCTTCATCTAAAGCATCACCAATTTTCTTGCCCTCAAATTGAGCTTTGAGTCTTTCAAGTACTTCTTCTTGGAGAGATTCGTGGACTATAAGTCTCTTGAGTCCATCACAGCATTGTCCAGAATTAAATAATCTATTATCACACACATTATTAATAGCTATATCAAGATCAGCGTCATCAAAAATTATGCCTGGAGCAGAGCCACCCAATTCCATTACTGCTTTAATAAATTTCTTTCCAGCCTTTTCATATAAGTACTTACCTACTTTTGTACTTCCTGTTAGTGCAATTAGGTCAATATCAGCACTTGTAAGTAGATCTCCCAGTTTTCCATCTCCATAAACAGCATCAAACACTCCTTCTGGTAGATGCTTGTGTATTATTTTTGTAATTAATTGAGAAGAAAGTGGGCATTCTTCGGAATGCTTCATGATTACAACATTTCCTACTACTAAACTCTGTAGAGCTCCCCAAATTACATTTGCGAAAGGGAAATTCCAAGGTAAAATTACTGCAGCAACACCTATTGGCTCTCTTACGACATAATGAATTACTTTTTCATCTTCATAAGTAATTTCTGGTGCAAGATATTTCTCTGCATTATCAAAGTACCAATTAGCAAAGTTTATAGAATCATCCACATCATAGAGTGCATCATTTATTGGTATACCCATTTCTTTAGACTGAATCTCTGCTAGTTCTTTTTTGTTTTGTCCTAATTCAATAAAAGCTGCACGTAATAATTGTATTCTTTCTTGTAAAGGTGTATTTCTCCAAGTTACTTTAGCCTCATGAGCTATTTGAATTTTCCGTGCTAATTCCTCTGGTGTTGTGATCTCTACTTCTCCTATCTCTTTATAGTTGCTAGGGTTTATCGAAATTAACTTTGCCATGTTAAGAAAGAATAAAAAATTAGAATAAAAAATATTTTGTTAGTATCTGCGCGATGACATAGTACAGATCTATCTTGTTTACTGCCTCTATATTATCCTGCTCTTACGCCATTAGGTACTTCCTTTTCAGGTACAGCGAGTACGGGAGTTATTTTATCTTGATAACCGATGTCAAAAAGCATACCTTCACTTTCTATACCCATAATTGTTCTTGGTGCAAGATTAACAACAAATAATGCTTGCAGTCCAATTATTTCCGATGGATTTTCTCTCTCCTGTTTCATGCCAACTACAATTGTTCTTTTGAATTCACCGAAATCAACTTCTAATTTAACTAGTTTATCACTCTCAGTGATATCTTCTACTGCAAGGATTTCGCCTACGCGGATATCTATTTTATCTAGTTCTTGAAATTCAATGGTTGGTTTAATGTCTTTCATGGTATGCTTGAGTTTATTGATTATAGCAAAATATCAAGATGATAACTTATGATCAAACTAAATATTTAGATGGGCTTAAGCTAAAAGGAGATTCTGATGGTCACATTGTGGCGAATTATCAAATAGTATCTGAGCACGTAGCAAAAAGACTTTCATCAAAGCATCAAAGTGAAGACATATTAGAGGTATGCTGTGGCATAGGTGCTACAACGATATTCCTAGCAAAAACATTCTCTAATGTTATTGCAGTAGATCTGAATGGTAAAAGAATAGATTTAGCTAAAGAAAACTTGCAAAGTTTAGGACTAAGTAATGTGAACCTTATTAATTCTGATATATTTGATTTAGATATGAAATCAATAAGAGAAAAGTACCAGACTAATGTTGTATATACAGATGTTGAATGGACTATTTCTGGCCTTTACGGTCAAGATCATGCAAATCATATTACAGATACAAGTCCAGCAACTGATAAGCTTTTTCATTTCTTAAGTAAAAATATTACGAACAATATTTGTATGAGGCTACCAAAGACAATCGATATTACTGAGCTAAGACATCTCTTGAAGTGTGAAATTGAAAAGGTATATAAAAACAATAAACTGTCATTTATTAACTGCTATTTTGGGGATTTAGTTGAGCACAAACAAAGTGAATTTAGATTTGAATGGGATTAAATCCTCTCCCCTATAAAAAATTCCGTCCAGCCGTTTCCGACTTCATTAAAGACGAGGCAAATATCTATATCAAGATTGCTTTTTAGATATATCCAGATGTTTCTTAACTTATCATCAAATATTGCTTCAGGAAAGAGCCTTTTAAATGTTAAATAATCTGTATTTACAGCCACATCAATTTGTATAAGAGGTTTAGATGTTTTTAAGAAGTTAACAATCTCAAATTTAGGTGTTCGGTCTATTTTATAATTAATATCAGAGCTATGGTTTAGCTCTGACTCAGTACCAGGTATAACGAAAAACCAATTACTCTCTTTTGGAAAATGATGTATCAATGTTAGATTACTTAAGGTATCCACAAGTGAGCTTATAGCTGGATTAATGCCTTCAATCCAGGGAATATTTACTCCGAGATGATCACATTTAACTATTTTTATTTGTTCAGAACTTATTCTATTTCTTAGATCAGCTAACTCTATCGCGGTATACTTTTCATAACTATCCCATTGTTTCCCGGTAGTATTTCTAATTTCAATTTTAGAGATTAATTTATCATCACTCATGAAATGAACTTCAGGTATTTCTATATTTGAAGAAAAATCAATTAGTGTATAAGGATTGTAGCTAGAATCATTAACTGGAAATGTTACAGATGTTGAGTTAATGCTAAAAGCACTAAAAAGATCTATAAACAAGTTGTTATTTAGGAAAGTATTTTCTGGTAATTTGATCTCGATACTTGTGATTGTATTATCTAGCTGCACGTTGGTAGATGAGATTGGGTAAATTCAATTGCTTTTGTATAAAATATACAGCAATTGAAGTAAAAGCAAGTAGAGACATAATATAAGAATCTCCTGTTTGTGCTAGTGGTGCCTGTGCAAGTATTATTAGTTCAACATCATCCTGAATAGTGACAATTATTATATCTTCCATATAATCGCTCTGATAACCATCTGGGAATTCGATACGTAATACATAATTGCCAGGAGGTAGACCTCCAAAAACAAAATTACCATCAATATCTGTATAAACTGAGTCTACTTCGTTACCATTTTCATCTAAGAGTATTATACGTAGGTCAGGAATACCATCTTCGTTCATATCAAAACTCATATTTTTATTATCATCGAGAATGATCTTGCCTGTTATACCTCCAGTAGTTGTAAGATACTCGGCTGCAAAAGAAGTAAGCGTTGGAGTTGAACTTGGATTATCTGTAGACAATTCAATCACAATGCAGATCTGGTTATTTGTTATATTGAAGCTAGATAAATCCACATTACCATCTGTGCTTGATTGTTGAGAAGCAAGTTCTGTTTCGTCTGTGCAGTCGTTGTTGGTATTACTATCTTGCTCGTATACAGTGTAATTTATGTAATTGCGAGCATTAAGGATCTCGCTGACATCGATATTTGTCCACTTATCAAAATCTTGAACAGGAGCATTTAAATTATAGCTAAGGGTTTTGGTTGATGAATAATATCCATTCAAATATATATAGTCGGGTCTATAATTAGCTCCAGAACCATGCCAATTGGCTGCGACAATGTCTGTACTTCCATTCCCATCAACATCAGCTACATTGATATCATAAGTTGAGCCAGCACCAAACATTTGCATTGGAGTCCATGTGCCATCTCCATTGTTAAAGTAGACATAATTGTTTTGTGAGCTACCCCAGGAGCCATTTGCTACTATGACATCATCATAGGTATTACCATCTACATCAAAAATGATTAGGTCATTAGTATTTAGTGCGCCGAATTCATTGCTTGGAGTCCAGCTTGTATTATTATTGTTAGTGTATAGTAGGTTCTGCCCATGCAACCCAACTACGAAATCCCAATCATTATCTTTGTCATAATCAATCACTTCTATGTCACCAACTGTTAATGATGTGATACTGTAATTTGTATAGGTACCATTACCGTTATTAATTCTATAAGTAGACGTTCCGGAATATTCACCCTTAAGTGCATCAAGGTCTCCATCAGAATCTATGTCAAATAAATCAAGTTCCATTGTGTTACCTCCTCCGAAAATAGCAGACGAAGTAAATGTTCCATCACCGTTATTTATATACTGAAAATTGGTAGAAACTGTTGGATTAATGACATCCATCAAGCCATCTTTATTAATGTCCATAATGTATGCATCTGTTGTGGTTCCAGCACCAAATTGTTGTGTCTGTGTGAATGTATGGTCTCCGTTGTTTAAGTAAAGATAGTTGTTTGATGTACCTCCAAAGAAACTACCGTAATTGCCTACCATAACATCTAGGTATCCATTGCCATCAAAGTCATGTAAGTCCACTGCCCATGCACTTGTAAGTCCTAATTCATCAGCCTCTGTCCAAGTTCCATCACCATTATTCCAATATATTTTATTTTGAAGGCTTATATTAAAAGTGTAGTTAAAAGTGCCCACAACTGCATCTAGATCGCCATCATTATCTAAATCGCCCATCTCTATATCCATACTGTCTCCAGTATAGAAAGCCTCTACTTGCAGATAGTCATCAATATAATCTAGCTGCTCATTGAGATTTACAAATGGTATGGATTTCTCATAGGTTAGTGCGGATACTTCTCCAGCAGCAAATACACCTAACAGTGTAGATATGAAAAACGTACTGAATAATAAAAGCCTAAATCTATTGGCCATAAATATAATGATATTAAATCAACTGATAAATTCAAAAGGAGTGCATTTATATTATTGTAGACTTTTCTTATAATGAGGTAAATATATTTTTTATTAAATACTCATGGAATATAA
>JAGQLK010000093.1 GCA_020429485.1 Candidatus Dojkabacteria bacterium
GGCACTGAAAAGAAATATTCTATATTTTATAAGATCTACTTCATTGTAGGTATCAATCTTACTCTTATAGCATCAGTACTCTCTTTCTTAGTCGGACCAAATCTAATTGATAAAATCCCATTGAATATTGAAAATTTTCCAGAAATACTTGCTGAAGAAGGAAGCGTAATCATAGATAAAGTTGATATAATTGCAGAATCAATAATTGCAGGGTTATTCCAAGTAACATTAATGGTTGGAATAATAATCACAGTTTTGAGTATAGTCTTTTGGATAATATCATTAAGACTATCTAAAGGTACTGATAATAATTCTACAAATAAAAAATCATGAATGACGAAGCCGCAAGCGCATTAGTGCTAATTCCTTTTATATTTTTCGGAATAATATATTTATTGTGGTTTGCATTATTAATCTTAATGATTATCTTCTCAATAGCATCAACAATATTTTGGTTTCTTATGCTAATTGATGCGATCCAAAGAGAAGAAAAAGATTATCCAAGTCCTAATGATAAAGTAGTATGGGTACTAGTGATTGCACTTGTTGGCTTTATTGGAGCTCTGGCCTACTATTTTATAGTTAAGAAGAATTCAAACAAATGAAAATATATGTAACTCATTCTAGTAGTTTTGATTATCAAAATGAGCTTTATAAGCCCTTGAGAGAAAGTGACTTGAATAATCAACATCAGATATTCTTACCTCACGAAGAACAAGCGGAACCTGTTTCTAGTAAAATATTGATTCAAGAAATAGACATTATGCTGGCTGAAGTATCATTTCCCTCCACTGGTCAAGGTATAGAGCTCGGATGGGCAGACGCTTTTGGCACAAAAGTTTTATTCATTCATAAGAAAGATCACAAATATTCATCATCGATAAAAATTATTAGCGATGATATATTTGAGTATAATGATAGCGCAGATCTAATAGGCGTATTGAGCGGTCTGCTTTCTACATAAATTTTTGCAAGATAATTAATCAATTGTTATTCTATATATTAGGATTACCCTTTTATTGGTGGCTAAAAATAAACCAAAACCTTTTCATAAGAAGATGTTTATTGAATTTAATAAATTAATTAATAGACTTCCTGGTTGGACCAGGATTAATCAGAACTTAGAATTTCGAGTACTCGCAGCTTCTGTTTTTATTAGTACATTATTAGTATTAGTATTTCTTATAATCTTTCAGTTACTACCTATCAGCATTATCCAGGAAGCTGCATATTCTGGTACATATGAGTGGACCATTACTGGAGGTGCTGGCCAGGGGGATTCGCTAACTGATCTTAAAATTGATAACAGTAATAATATAATAGTAGTTGGTGATTATAGTGATACAGTAGATTTTGATCTAGGGGCAGGCACAGATAACCATGTATCAAATGGATACTATGATGCATATATTTCTAAATATGATAATTCAGGAAACCAACTTTGGACAACAACCTTTGGCGGACCAGGTGATCTAAACTATGGGGACACAGCAAGAGGTGTTGCCGTAGATAGCAGTAACAATATCTATACTATTAGTGATTACACTAACTCAATCGATATTCTACCTGATCAGCTTACTATCACTGCTAGTTCAGAATATTCTCCTGGATGGCGAAATAATGTAATTGATGGGTTACACGGAACTTGTAATGCAAATGAGTGGTCAACAGCTGGAGTAACTACAGGCTGGATTCGATTAACCTTTGATACCCCTATCACAATTGACAGAGTTGATTTATACGATAGAGCTTGCGGAGAACAGGTTACCAGCGGAACGGTTTCTTTCAGTACTGGGAGCCCTGTCGGATATGGAACATTGGAAAATACTGGGACTGTACCTACAACTGTATCTTTTAGTAGTCGTACAGTTAGTTATGTAGATGTATCAATAGATACTTCTACTGGCGGTTCAAATGTAGGCTTGTCAGAAATTGAGCTATACAATGGAGGTAGCCAAATAAATGTGGGAGATTTTTTCAATGCTGCTAAGGGCTACGGTGACATTGTAGTTACTAAGCATGATGCAGATGGAAATTTACAGTGGATACGTAATTGGGGTAGCACTAATACTGATGGCGCTACTGGAGCTGCGGTAGATTCTTCAGGTAATGTATATTTTTCTGGAGAGGTATCTGACACAACCGATTTCAATGATTCAGGAGGAAATGACACTATAGTGATGCCTGGACTACGAAATTCTTTCATTACAAAATACGATACTAATGGTAACTATCTATGGACAAGAGTTTTTGGTGGTTCAAATCATTGGGTAATTCCCCAAAACGTAGCTACAGATAATTCTGGAAACGTATATGTTACTGGATACGTTTATGATGTACCTTGGGGCTCTCCTGGTTCATTTCCTGTCGACTTTGATGCTACAACAGATACTGATAATAGGTACATCGATGTAACAGATAACTATGCCGCATTTACCACCAAATATAATTCAGATGGTAGCTATGGTTGGACCAGACTTATTGATGATGGATTATATGAAGAAGGTGCAGATGTGGTAGTTAATAGCGTTGGTGAAGTATTCGCTGTTGGATCATTTGAGGGCACTCCAGATTTTGATGATTCTGCCGGCACAGATACTATTGCGGCTTCTGCTGGAGACTTCTATATTACAAAATATTCTTCAGCAGGTGTATATCAATGGACTAAAGGCATAGGGGGAACAGGATATGATAGAGCCCTAGGAGTCACTGTAGAACCTGATGGAGATCCAGTAATTATGGGTACATTCCAAAATACAGTAGATTTTGATGCTAATGCAGGAACAGACACTGTTATCGCCCCAGCTTCAACCAGCTCTTTTATAGTCAACTATAATGCAGATGGCTCTTATGGGTGGGGAGCAGTAGGATACGAGGCAGAAGGTGTGGTGTCTGAGGCAACTGATGCAATCGCTGTTGATAGCTCTGGATTAGTCTATGTGGGAGGTAGCTTTACAGGTATGGATAATTTCGATGGAACAGGTGGGTCAGATGTACACTCATCCAATGGTAATAGTGACTTCTATATAACCAAATATAATCCTGGTGGTAGCCCTCCTCCACCAACTCCTACGCCAGATTATCCTGCATATGATTGGACAAGAACATTTGGTAACTCATCAAATAACGATCTACCTGGAGGTGTAGGAGCATATGGAACATCAGGCGTACTTGCTACTGGTGGATTCCAAGGCTCAACTAATTTTGATGATACAGGTGGGACTGATAACAAGTCAGGTGCACAAGGTTCTCAGGATGTGTTTATTACCAAATATAATTATGACGGTAGCTATGGGTGGACTAGAGAATGGGGATCCGGAGGAACAGATTTTGGTACTAATGTAGTAATGGATAATAGCGGTAACTCATTCAGCGTTGGCCTATGCCAATCAGGAATAGCTGCAGATTTTGACGACACTGGAGGGACTGATTTAAGATGTGGTGGAAGTAATGATGGTACACTAACGAGATATAATTCCAATGGATCTTACGGTTGGACTAGAGCATTTGGTGGATTCGCAGATTCTATTGCACTTGATGCATCAGGCAATCCTCATGTAGTGGGTATTTTTTCTGGAACCTTGAATTTTGATGATACTGGGGGTACTGATAATCACACAGCTGATGTATTCGGGGATGCATTCTTAACTAAATATAATAATGATGGAAGTTACGGTTGGACTATTACATTTGGAGCTACTGGTTCATCGCCAGAGGTAGCAAATGATGTAGCTGTAGATGCTAGTGGTAATGTATATGTTATTGGATATTTTAGTACTGGTTCAACAGATTTTGGCGGTACTTCTAGATCATCCAATGGGCTCCAAGATGCATACCTAGCAAAATATGATAATACTGGGAGTTTAGTCTGGGTAAGAGCTTGGGGTAGTACAGGAAATGATACTGCACTTGGGATAGCTCTTGATAGTTCTGGCAATCCATATGTCACAGGTTACTTTGAGGGTACTGTTAATTTCAATGATGTAGGATTAGATAATCATATCTCTAATGGTAGTCAAGAGATATATATAACTAAGTATAATGCAGATGGAAGTTATGGTTGGACAAGAACAACTGGAAGTGCAGGTACTGATATCGGTGTCGACATAAGCTTAGACGCTTCAAATAATGTTTATGTTGGAGGGTATTTCTCCAATACAGTAGACTTTAACAGTGGAGCTGGTGTTGACTCACATGTATCAAATGGAAAAGAAGATGGTTTTGTAACAAAATTAACTAGTTCTGGACTCTATGTGTACACACTTTCCTGGGGAGGCCCAAACTCAGATAAGGTTACAAGCATTTCCGTTACAGATGAAAATGACTTCTTTCTTGGTGGAGAATTTGAAGACCCAGCAGTAAACTTTGATGCAACTGGTGGAACAGATAACCATAGTAGTAATGGGTTTATTGATATGTTCATAACAAAATATGCTACATCCGCAGCACCACCACCGACAAGTACACCAATGCCAACAAATACACCAGCACCTACATTCACTCCAATGCCTACAAATACTCCTGCACCTACTAATACGCCTATACCAGGAGTTACAACCACACCAACTCCAACTCCAGCAATTATTCTTACTCCAACACCAGGAGGTGGTGGCAGTCCAACCGCTACACCAAATCCAGGCGGAGGTGGACCTACTTCTACACCTGTACCTACCTTACCTACTTCAGATGTTGAACTATATCAAATATTAAACTTAGATACAGAACTTGATGCAGAGGATATAAATGAAAGAAATATTGAGTTTGGTTCACCAAATGGCCTTGTAGGAATTCATGACGTTATCTTAATAGATACAGAAGAAAATATAGTTATAGCAAGATTCCTTGATGCTAATTTTGATCACGATTTAGATTGGGAGAATCTCAATTCGGATCTTAGCCAAGCAGAAGAAAAATCATTTGTAGAATACGGAGCGACTCTTGACGGATTCTCTGATGAAATTATTTTGTATGTTCCAAGAAGTAGTGAAGATGAAGGTGTTGTATATTGTCCAAATGCTTCTTCTTTTGCATCAATCTCTATAAATTGTGACGATGGTATTATACTAATAGATGGAGCAAACATATCTGGAGTTACTGCTAATGCAACTCAGCTAAATGGCTTCTTTGTATGGCAACTGACAGGAATAGCTTATGGGGGTGGTGGATCAATAGAAGATGCAACTGAGGTATTCATATCAGTTACTCCAACACCTGATGATGGCGGA
>JAGQLK010000094.1 GCA_020429485.1 Candidatus Dojkabacteria bacterium
ATCCAAAGGATTTCTTACAACTATTACAGCGATTAGATGAAATAGAAGGGGAGTGGTGGATGACATTTGTCTCGTCACATCCTAACTACATGACAGAAGAACTTATTCATTTCTTATCCAAATCAAAACACTTCAGACCATATCTACACTTTGCGCTACAATCAGGCTCTGACCATATTCTCAAGAGAATGAATAGACGTCACGACATTGATGAATTCATAGAAAAGACTCTTAAATTTAAAGAGATTATTCCGGGAGTAGGAATTTCTACTGATGTAATTGTTGGCTTTCCTGGAGAAACTGAGGAAGACTTTATGGAAACAGCTAAAGTGATGGAGCAACTAGAATTTGATATGGCATTTTTATCAGAATTTTCTCCAAGATCAGGAACTGCTGCGGCGTTAGTGAAGGACAATATTGAGCATAAAGAAAAAGAAAGAAGAAAAACTTATCTGAACGACGAAGTACTTGCAAAAACTGCATTAAAGAACAATGAGAAGATGGTGGGAACTAAACAGAAAGTTCTAGTAGAAAGATATAATGAACAATATAAACAACTTCATGGTCGAACAGGGAACTTTAAGGAGACAAGGATTATTAATTCTAAAGACAAAAAACTTATAGGCGAATTTGTTGAGGTAGAAATAATAAGCTGTTCACCATGGGCACTTGAAGCAAAAATCATATAAAAATATTTTTCTTCACACAATATTTGCATTAGCTTTTCAAAGATTAGATAATATTTAAAAGTGCTATAAATATGGACTTCAAGCAATTCAAAAAACGATCAGCAATTATTATTTATGGAATATTTGGTTTCATAGTAGCCATTATTTTCATAAGGATTCTTTTAAAAGCATTGGGAGCAAATCCAGATGCGAACTTTGTTGTTTTTTGGTATGACCTTTCATACTTCTTTGTAGGAATATTTGACGGAATCTATCCTAATATAGCTCCTGAATCAAGCAACTTAGTAATTGAATTGTATTCAATAGTCGCGATGCTCTTTTATATGCTTCTATCATTTCTTACATCTAAATCTATCAACTCAGTAGCAGATAGTAGTGCCTTACGAGTAATTCAAAATATAGTAGATGCTTTATTTAAGTTTGCTGAGTTTCTATTAATAACTAGATTCATCTTTAAAATAACTAGCGCGTCAACTGCAAGCACATTTGTAGAATTTATCTATAGTGTATCTGCATTAGTATATGAACCATTTAGAAACATTTTCCCTACCATTAAAGTAGAAAACTTTAATATCGTATTTGAAACATCTACACTACTAGCAATAATAGTAATCATCATCTTTGACATTATCACTGAAGGAATAATCGAAAAGCTGATGGATACTGATGAACCAAAAGAACAAAGCATGAATAATAATAGTGGATTCGCAATGGCAGCACAAGCACCTCAGCAACAACAACCACATACTCAACCTGCTAATATAACCATTAATATTCCACAACCACAAGCACAACCTGCTCAACAACCAATAATCGACAATAGAACTGTTCAGGTATACCCATCTGGTAATTATCCTGGACAAGGACAAAACCACCTTGAAGGTCAGCGACCTGCACCTGATCTTCAGCTGCCTGGTAATAATGCTCAAACTCCTGTCTTCGGACAGAACGCAAGCAGAAATCCTAATCAAGGAGCTTAGTAACATTTAGTTGTAAAATTTAATACATACTATTTACCTTTACTTTGAAGATTAAGTTTCTTTTAGTATTAACAATTAATATTTTTGCGTTACTATCCTTCACGATTACTAGTAGAGCTCTAACGTATACAGTAACTAACACTAATGATTCTGGTGCAGGAAGCCTTAGACAAGCTATAACAGATGCTAATGGAACAGCGATAGATGACATAATATCTTTCAACATTCCAACATCTGATCCAGGATACGATGGGTCGAATGGTTGGTTTCTAATCGAGTTAAATTCACTTTTACCTGATATTACTGACACAGTCCAGTTAGATGGATCTACTCAAACTATCAATGTCGGAGATACAAACCCAGGATACATCGGGATAGGTGGTACTGTAGGAGTCGATGAACTGACGTTAAATCAAGTACCAAAACCAGAAATAGTATTAGCACCTGCATCAGCAGGAACAATAGCTCGTGGTATTAGAGTTTTAGGCAGTGGGGCAAATGGAAGTGTTATAAATAATATCGCAACATATGGATTTGGTCCCGCTTCAAGCAATGGGAACTCAAGCTTTGCAAATGTGACTGTAGTAAATGCCGATAATGTTACGCTTAGCAACAGTATTATTGGTACGGATCCAGACATATACGATGATCCTCCAATCCCGAATACCTCTAAACCATTCACAGCTGCTGGTACTTTTAACGGTCTAACAATTGAAAATAATATTTTCGGTCCACAATTTATAGGTTTATTTTTTCTTGTTAACGACTCTGTAGATGTGCCAATAACTGGCGTTGTTATTAGAGATAATGAATTTGTTGATGGCGGTGATAACGGTGCAGGTGACGCTGTAGAAATCCAAGCAGGCATAAATGATATTTCAATATTATTAGAAGGCAATCTGTTTACAGGAAATAACGCCAGGGAGCAAATTGATCTAGTTGGTGCAAATGGAGGATTGTTAATCAATTCTACAATCACTAATAACACTATAATTGATTCCAATGTATTGGCACCTCCCACTCCAGGGATTCGCTTACGAGAAGTACAAAGCTCTACTTTTTCCAAAAATATAATTCAAAATAACAATGGTCCAGGAATATTAGTAAATACTTCTACTAGCCCGACTTTTCCTAATGGATCGTATGGCAATAGAATAACTCAAAACCACTTCGGATCTAACGATGGTCTCGCAATAGAACTATGTGAAAATTGCGGCTCAGCTAGCCAAGGAGATGGTGTAAATGTAAATGATGGGATATTGAATAACACTATTGGAAATATGGGTATGGATCACCCAATTATTACAGATTCAATAACTATAAATTCTAATAGCATTTACATTGAAGGTACTGCAATGGCGAATAGTACAATCGAATTCTATCGTGCTGAAGCAGATACTGATGGATTCGATATAGTCTCTAGTACTGGATATGGAGAGGGAACAGAATATCTTGGTAGTTTAACTTCTGATGGTAGTGGCATTTTTGCAGGCACAATAAACTATTCCAATGTAAGCAGTCTTGTAGGAGATGAAATTACTGCGCTTGCGATAGATAGTAGTGATAATACCTCTGAATTTGGACCTAACTTTCTAATTAGCCAAACGTCTGGCATAGGACTGATCAAAGAATTATCTAATTTTACCAATGTTGGTGATGGTTCATATAACGTTACTTTTAAGTTCACTATTTCTAACACTGGTAATAGTGATTTAGCTAACCTACAACTCAGAGATGACTTAACAGAACTATTTAATGATGGCAGTAATTTTTCAATCGTAACTCTTACTAGCAGTGGCTTAACTATTAATACAAACTACAATGGTGATTCCGATATTAATTTACTGACTGGCAGCAACAATCTGTTAATTGGGGAGAGCCAAATAGTTCTGCTAACAATTAATTTCTTCCCGAATAATTCACAAGGCACATACGAGAACTTAGCATATGCATCAGCAGAAAATATTATTGGCGTTACTCTTGAAGATACTTCTCATCCTTCATCAATTTTATCTGACTCGCCAACAGTGATAAATATTGTAGAGTTACTTGCGAATACTGGAGATGCAACAATTTACTTGTTACTACTTGGAATATTTTTGATAGGCTTTGTAATATTAAGAAACAAAATTCATTACAGTACTAAAGAATTAATAACGCTATCCTTCCTAACTTTTTTTTCTTTCACAGTATTTATTCTAACTACTCTAATTTTTACCCAGAAAGTAAATGCACAGGTGATATATCCAGATTGGTATGATACCAATTGGTCTCATAGAAAAATTTACTCTATTACAACAGATAATTCACAGATTCCAGCTAGCGTGAGTAATTTTCCATTTACCCTAGTAATCGATAATGATACTGATTTGAAGGAAAATGCAAAATCTGACGCATCGGACCTTCTTATTCTTTTAGATAATTCTACAGAACTTGATTATGAGATAGAAAGTTATGATAGTGTCACAGGTAGTCTCGTTGTACATATTTTAATTCCTAATCTAGATGGTGGGGAAAGTTTATATGTATACTTTGGAAATCCTGATATTACCGTATCAAGTAATCCACTTGGTGTGTGGGATTCTTCTCATATTGGAGTCTGGCACATGCAAACACTAGAAAATGAAGTGCCAGATTCAACTAGTAATGGTAATGATGGAACTGTTCATAATGGCGTAACTAGGAGCTCCACAGGCCTATTTGGTAATTCTTATTCGTTCGATGGCGTTGATGATTATGTTTCAACAATCCCTGTTTCTTGGGGAAGTATGGATGAGTATACTCTCTGTGTCTGGTTCAAACCTGCGAATTTCCCAGCCTATCCTTACAGACAAGTTGTGGTGGGTGCTTATCCTCATGAATTCTCTGTACTACTAGAAGAAAATCAAATTAATTTTTATAATGGATACTGGCTCTGGACTGGTGGTAATTTGACAACTGCGGATTGGTATAACTACTGTGGTACATTCAATACTACAACAAATACTGTAAGGTCATATCTTAATGGGGTAAATATCCGTACTGATAGTTTTACAGGTACACCTGAGGATCATGCCGGCAATCCAAACTTAGACTTTGGTGCTGGTTATGGATGGACTTGGTACGTAAGAAATTATTTCAATGGCCAAATAGACGAAGTTAGGCTACTTGATAGGGAACTTTCAAGCAATGAGGTAAGAGCGCTGTATAGTAATCAAGCCAACACTTCTAATTTTTATACTCTAGAAGAGGAACAAGAACTTACATATATTATTCTAAACTTAGATTCTAATCTTGAAGCAGTAAGAAAAGATGATCAATTAATTGACGTAACTAGTGAGGGACAAGTCGGTGAAGTTCTTGTATTAATTAGCCAGGGGAGCATTCCAGTGGCAGAAATCAATATTAACTTTGATGAAGATCATGACTGGTCTGCTGCAAAAGCGTCAACAGTAGATTACAAAACTTTCTTTCACTACCCAGGAGGATCAAGTTCTTTACCAGGAACTATTAGTACTGGATATACACTTTATGTACAGAAGGGAACCTTTGATTTTATTGGTGTATGTCCAAA
>JAGQLK010000095.1 GCA_020429485.1 Candidatus Dojkabacteria bacterium
GCCCAAGTAGCAATTTCTGTTGGAGAAGCTGAAAACTCATCAGGAATTATATCTCCAAGTTTACTATCTTGCTCTTCACCAATAGGAGCTTCTAATGAAGCAGGTCTCTGAGCGATTCTAATAATTTCGTTTACCTTTTCTATGTCAAGATCCATTTCTTCAGCTATTTCTGCAATCTTTGGTCTTCTACCTAATTTTGCTGCGAGCTGACTAGAAATCTTACTCAACTTATTGATCGTCTCGATCATATGTACTGGCACACGAATAGTTCTTGCTTGATCAGCAATAGCTCTTGTTATTGCTTGTCTGATCCACCAAGTAGCATATGTAGAGAACTTGAAACCTTTTCTGTATTCAAATTTCTCTACCGCTCTCATAAGACCTATATTACCTTCTTGAATAAGATCTAATAAGTCTAGCCCTCTTTTTGCATATTTCTTGGCAATCGATACAACAAGCCTTAGGTTTGCTGTGGTTAATAGATCACGAGCTTCTTCACTCCCTTTTTCTATTTCTTTTGCTAAATATACTTCTTCTTCCGCATTTAATAGTGGAATTCTTCCGATTTCATGTAAGTATGCTCTTATTGGATCGGTACTAATATGGGATCGTATTTTTTTTAGTATCTGAACTTTCTGTTCAAAAGTCATCCCTTTACCGGAAGGAGTACTTACATAACCTTCGTCTATGGATTCTTCTTCAACATCAACTGGTTCGATGATTTCGATGTCATCGTCCTGAAGCTGTTGAATTATATATTCAAGGAGTTCCATATCTTCCTCGATTTCAGGAAAAACCTCTAAGATATCATCTTGAGTAAGGTATCCCTGTTTTTTCCCAAGTTTAACTAACTTGGTTACTTTAGTTTTTTTTGATTGGTTAATCGCCATACTGGGGTTTAAAAACTAATATGTTGTGTAATAACGAAAGTCATTTTATCATATATCTTGCAAGATTATTAAATGATAAACATAACCTTTAAAGAAATTGAGAGCATTTGCTATACTAATTTATACAAATTTGCATTAGTTAGATAGAATTTTTACTTTGCCAAATGGCTTTATACAAATACTCTAAAAATCCAGTTAAAGTCAAACCTCAGCCTACTGTATATGAAGAGCAGTACTATACCGAACCTGAGGAGGACGATGTGATTATTATAAAACGTAATGATAATAAGAAGCTTACATTGTGGGATATAATATTCGGGATTTTTGGTGATATTAACCATCTAATAGTTTCCTCAAAGATTGCTGGAATAATAATTCCATTAGTTCTTGTTTCAGTAGGTGTTGGTATTGTTTTTAATCAGTTATGGCCAGAATTTGAACAATTTGTTAAGTATTCCACAGGCTATTATGATTCGTATAACACACCACTAGTTGAAGGAGATTATGTGGCAAGAGCTGAATATCTATCAAATCCAGGGGCAGAATATTTCAAAGAATTATCTGGTGATGCCAGAGAAGCAGCTGTATTACAGCCTGATCCGATTAGTAATAGCTATAAAGGCAGATTTAACTTATCAATACCGTCCCTTGGACTTAAGTCATTACCTGTGCAAGCCAATGTAGATAGTGGTGTGAAAGAAGCATACAATACTATTCTTAATTCTGGATTAGCACATTTTGAAGGGACTGGACTACCTATTTCTGACATTGATAATAATATAGTGATTTATGGTCATAGCTCATCTAATGATTATTACGAACGAACAGGTGATGTAGCTGCAGCATTCTCTAGACTAAATCAAATCAAGATTGGAGATGAAATAACTTTGGAAATAAATGGTGAGATTCATGTATATCGTGTGATCAAGAGTAAGATTGTAGAACCCAATGATATTTCAATAATTACAGGTACGCCTAATCAAGAGACATTGACTTTATTTACTTGTTTCCCAAATGGTAATTTCTCTAAGAGATTTGTTACTATCGCCAAGCCAATAACTTAATCTTCTTCTAAGATCTTTATTATCTTATCGATAATACCTCGATTGCGACCTAGGTCACCCCACATCATATCCTCACTACCTCCAGTTGCTATTGTAATATCTGTAGTATCTTGATTATATTCTTTCAACTTTATGAAAAACGGCACATATCTACCTCCTGACTGAAGTACTGAGAGAAAATTAGCGCCTCCAAATGCTGATGTTATAGCGAAGACTTCTTTTACTTTAAGACCATTATCCAATGTGAACTCGTCTGTATAGGCTATTTCCCAATTCATTGATTTGAATTTTGCTAAAAGAGTTGAAAAAGTCTCTTCTATAGGAAGTTGAATATTCCCAGACTCTAATTCTATATTAGCCATTTTAGATTAGTAATCTTTTTTGCGCCTTAAGAAAGAAGGTGTATCAAAATCATCCTCATCATACCCATCATCTGTATCTAAAGCGTTGTCTAGTACAGGTTTAGGTTGAGTAATTTCATCTTCGTCATCATCCTCTAGATCATCTGATATTGGAGGAGGTGCAGTTGGTGTAGGCATTGTATGAGTTTGCTGCATCGGCTGTCTGCTCATCAAAGTGGCCTGGTTATTATTACTCATTGGTTGACCAGTTAGGATTTCATTTGTCATGATTGGTGAACCTGCTTTATCTGTATCAAAGCCTGTTGCTAATACAGTTACTTGTAGTTCATCTCCAAGCTCTGGGTCAATTGTAGCTCCGAATATGATATTAGCATCTGGAGAAACAGATTCTCTAACAAGCTTAGCAGCTTCATCTACTTCATGCATTGCAAGGTCTTTACCGCCGATTACATTGAATAATACTCCTTTTGCACCATCGATAGAGATCTCTAATAGTGGGCTACTCATTGCTTGCTTTGTTGCTTCTGAAGCACGATCTTCACCATTTGCAGTACCCATACCCATTAGAGCTGTTCCTGCATCATTCATAATTGAACGGATATCAGCGAAGTCAACATTGATCATTCCTGACTGAGTTATTAATTGAGAGATACTCTTAACAGCTAGTGCTAGAACATCATCTACTTTTTTCATTGCGTCTAGGAAAGAAATGTTTCGTTCTATTACGTCTAGAAGTCGTTGGTTAGGAATAACTATAAGTGTATCTACTTTATCTTTTAATTCTGCAATACCTAGTAGAGCAGTATCCATTCTTCTTTTGCCTTCGAAATCAAATGGCTTTTCAACTATAGAGATTGTTAGAGCACCCAGATTTTTAGCTATACTAGCTACCACTGGAGATGCACCAGTACCTGTTCCTCCACCCATTCCGCCTGTTATAAAAACCATATCAGCGCCTGCGAGATGCTCATGAAGCATATCTACACTTTCTTCTGCAGCCTTTTTTCCAATTGAAGGATTGCCACCACTTCCTAGACCTCTAGTAAGTTCTTCACCTATTTGTAATTTTATTTCAGCTAAATTCGATTCGAGAGCTTGTGCGTCTGTATTGATTGCAATAAATTCAACACCTTCGATGTCATAGTTCTCAATCATAGTGTTGATTGCATTGCCTCCAGCACCACCAATTCCTACTACTTTGATATTCGCTAAACTTGTTGATTGCGGTTTTACTAACATTATTAATTCACCAATTTTAAATAAACCGGAAAAGCAAAGGCGAAAAGTGCGGCAAGTATTATCAGTCTAATTAATCTTACTAGTTATTTCAAGGTTATGGCAAAAGATTTTTTATTAAACTGCCTAGTCTAGAAAAAATTCCTCCACCGGAGCTTTGTTGTCTTTGGGCTTGGCCTCTAGTTTGAGAATATCCCTCATCTAGTGAGCCATAAAGTGCTAAACCTTGTACAACAGAATATGCAGGGCTAGAAACCTCTTCTACCAAGCCTTCTAAGCCTTTTGGATAACCTACTCTAGCAGGAACCCCAAATACTTTTTTAGCAATTGAAGTGATTCCAGGGATCATTGCTGATCCACCAGTAATTACTATTCCTGCAGGAAGTCTAGTTTCATTTCCAGATTGTTCAACTTGCCTTATTACTATATCAAATATTTCGCTTAATCTTGCTTCAATTATTTCATTAAATAGTTTTTTCGATATTGTATTTACTCCATCTATCTCTAAAGAGCTAACATCGATGACATCTTTAGATTTTTTCTTATCTTCTTTTGCTTCAGATTGGCCTAATACTGACTTCCTTTTCTTAGTTGCATCACTTTCTAGATCATTACTTTTAGTAACTTTCATTAATTCTTCAGCATTTAGTTTAATCTTTTCAGCGTCCTCAAGTGAAACTCTTAAACCAATAGCCAAGTCGCTAGTTACATTAGCACCACCAAATGGGACAGAACCACTATAAGTGATTTTGTCTTCTACGAAAGTAGTAATTGAACATGTACCACCACCTAGATCAAGCAACATAACTCCAAGTTCTTTCTCAGTTGGAGTAAGTACAGTGCTTGATGCAGACCATCCACTAAAAACAATATCATCAATTCTTAAACCTAATTGCTGTACGCATTTTACAAGGTTGTGAAGAGCAGAAGAAGTAGCAGAAATTATATGTGCGTCTACCTCTAGTCTTGTACCTGACATTCCGATAGGATCTTTGATGTCTCCTTGTGCATCGACAATGAATTCTCTTGGAATAACGTGAAGAATTTCTCTTGATGGAGGAATAGATACTGTACGAGCACTTTCTATAGCTCTAAATACATCGTCACCCATAATCTCATCCTGAGCTACTGCAACAACACCTTTGTTGTTAGTGCTTGTGATGTGCTTACCATTAATTGAGACATATGCAGAAGAAACTGTTAGTCCGGCCATTCTTTCTGCTGCTTCTAATGAACCAGCGATAGAATTGATCGCGTCATCTATATTAACTATTACACCTTTTTTAAGTCCTTGACTTGGATAAGTTGCAACACCAATGACTGATGGCGGCTTTCCTTCTTCTAAAGAAGCTATAGCAGTTGAGATCTTAGTAGATCCGATATCCAAAGCAGTAATTATCCTATTCGCCATTAAATTCTTTACTTAATCTAGAATATATTCTAGCTAAAAATTTCTATGTAAACAAATCTTTTAGCACCTTTATCCAACGAATTAAAGGTGTTTTATTATAAAGAAACCCTCTATGCAAGTGCAAGAAGATTTGTATATATTAATGGTAGCAGAACTAATTACTTTAGCAACCAAACAATAATGAAGAATAAAAGAAAATTAGTAAACAAAATAGCCACTTTTTCATTAGTCACTATTAGTGTATTCGATGTAAT
>JAGQLK010000096.1 GCA_020429485.1 Candidatus Dojkabacteria bacterium
TAACGAATATATACATATAAATAATTATTAATAACAATTATTATGTATGCAGGAAGTGATTTATATCCATTACATAGAATTAGGCCAGATGGTGAAGGTTATATGTATCCAGGTCTAGTAAAGAATACTAGGCGTACAGATGGATGGGGTAGAGAAAGCATTAATCTCAGTGCAGAGTATTCAACTCCATGTATTTGTTTTGGTGGTGAAAAAACAGCAGAGTCACCAGTAGCACAAGATATTTGGGGGAATAGAGCATTAGCTTATTCACAAATTTATAGATTTGGCTTTAATTTAGATTTGTTAAAAGACCAATCTCTTCAACGATTAGGAGTGGGTGGCTTTGCCCCTAATGGCTCGATTCATTTAGGTCATCTCCAGCATGTTCAAGCACTCAAAGATTCTAATATAGATTTTATGGTTGCCTCATTTAATGATATTGAAGCAAGATTTGTGAGAGGTGCAACTGATGAAGAAATAGGTAGAGCAATAGGTTCATTCGAAGTTGTCTTCAATGGTGAGGCAGATATTGAGCAAAGAACACAAGTACCAGAATTAATGGATTTATACCATTATTTCAATAGAGAGGTTACCTTAGAAGATATGTTTATGGTATTTGGTAGAGATTTGAATCGGGCAGAGTTAGAGTCAGTTAACTTACAAGCTGCAGCCTATCTTTGGAGATCTGTAAATAACCCAAATGTTATACCTGTAGGGTATGACGGTATAGAGGAGCTAAAAAGAATGATTTATATAAATCACATGGCACAGACAAAGTTAGGATTACCAGGGGGAGTATTTTTTATCTCACCACAGATTCATGGATGGAACCCTGATCTAAAAATGGGAAAAAGTAATCCTGGTGGTAGTTTAATGGTGGGTGACTCACTTGATGATGCATTAGCAAGAATAGCATTTCTAGAGGATACTTCCAGTTCAAGGCATATGCTAAGGATGATAGCATTTTTACTTTCGGAAGATAGAAGCATACTATCTGATATAGACACTGACTTTGACTTTTTACAAGAGACTGCATCAGCCAATCTAATTGCTAATCATCAAAGCATTTTCCCGCTTACATGAGATACGATCTAGGTTATAATTACCTATCGTAAAATAAACCTTGAATAATTTTTGGCAAGCAATAGAAAAACCAATAATTGGTCTAGCACCAATGGATGGAGTAACAGATGCTCCGTTTAGATTTATTACTAGTAAGCATAGTAATCCTGATGTCATCATAACTGAATTTATCAGTGTAGATGGTATAGCCTATGGAGCAGGTAAATTGTTTACTGACTTTTTATATCATGAAATGGAACGTCCAGTTGTAGCACAGGTTTTTGGTAATGATCCTGAGTTATTTTATATTGCTGCAAAAGTAGTATGCGAGTTAGGTTTTGACGGCTTAGATATTAATATGGGGTGTCCAGCGAAGTCTGTTTCTAGTAGGGGGGCAGGTGCTGCACTAATAAAAACTCCTGATTTAGCTCGTGAAATAATATTATCAAGTAAGCAAGGTGTTGATGATTGGGTTAGGGATGGTACAGCAGGACTAAGCAGTAAGGTGATCAAAGCCATAGAAGCGACAAAAATTAAATTGAAAGAGCTTGGTGTGTCAGTACTAGAGGAAAGGCAAGCCATTCCAGTTTCTGTAAAAACCAGGATTGGATTCAATCAGAGTGTAGTTGAAGACTGGATAAGAAACTTGTTATTAACTAAACCAACGAACATAACTGTACATGGCCGTACATTAAAACAGATGTACACTGGAGGAGCTGATTGGGCAGAACTCAAAAAAGGTGGGCTAGTGGTCAAAGAATATAATAAATCAGTTACTGAATCAGAACAGATTACCTATTTAGGTAATGGTGATGTAAAAGACTATGCTTCTTTCATAGAAAAAGTAGATCCAGAATACTTCGATGGTGTATTAATGGGAAGAGGTGCATTTGGCAATCCATGGCTATTTGAAATGAATAGTTCAATAAAAGCAGGTGATGATTATCATAAATCTGAAAGATCATTTGAAGAAATTAAACAAGTAATAAATGAGCACTGTAAATTACATTGGCAAATAAAAGGAGAAAAAGCTTTTGTACAAATGAGGAAACATCTCGCATGGTATGTGAAGGGCATGCCTGGGGCTAGCGAGTTAAGGAGACAACTGATGAGTACCAAGACACCTGATGAAGTGGAAGATATTCTTGACAATTATTCGTAGAAAAAATAACCTTTCATATAAGTACCCAATATTTGATGAATTTCAAACAACTATCTAAGTTAATAACGCTAGAGAACCTAATTATTGTAGGTACATTTCTGTTGGTGATCATCATATCTGCTGTAACTGTATTTAACAAATCGGCAAATGATAAATATACGGTCGCAGAAATTACCGGTCTTTTAGAAGTTGAAAATGATGGCAGCTTGTACTATCAGAATGTTGAGGCTCAGTTTATTGAATCAAAAGAGATAATCAGTCTACGTATCCAACTCAACGATGTAGATCTTGAAGAAATAGAGATTGGAAACAAAATTTATGTAGAAAAAATTAATACTAGTGTTGGTGAAATATATAATTACTCAGGCCATAAGAGAGGTGATACCCTTCTTTGGGTTGTATATGCATTCATAGGCTTTTTAATTATATTCCTAGGTAAAGAGGGTACAAAATATATATTTGGTACTATACTAGTTCTTTTGCTACTCACTAGTGGTGTCTTACCAACCATTTTGAACATTATGCCAATATATATTTCAGCCTTGGCATTACTGGCAATAATTTCTTTTGCGACTATCTTGCTTCGCCTGCGTAATTTGAAATTAGCATCAATAGTGAGTGTGTCACAAACAATAACTCTGATACTTATATTCCTTTTTAATCTCATATTATTTAGGCTAACTTTTCTAATCGATCTATTCTATACAGACGTAACACTCCTATCATCAGATGTATCATTAACTGATTACTGGATAATTATTAATACTGCAATTATTTTTATTGCTTTTGGAGTTAGTAAAAATACTACTCTTGATGTAGCAAAAAGTGTTTCAGATAAGAAAAAGAAGTATCCTACTTCTTCAGCTATGAATTTGATCAAAGTAGGGACTCATCACAATCAATACGCATCAGCAAGAGTGATCAATAGTATGTTCTTTGTATTTCTTGGATTATCTCTTCCTTATATACTGCTTTCAGATGGATTGGGTTCACCAACTTTTTGGGATGATCCGAGAGTAGTCCAAAGCATTATATTATTTATAAATGCTTCGCTTTCAGCACTACTGCTTGGTCCAATTACTGCAATTATTTCTGCGATTGCTCTTACAAAGACAAATAAATCATCTCCTCAATATAAACTGGGCAGAAAAAAGCCTACTAAGCTTGCATCTAATTAAAGAATTCTTTACAGTTGGAGTTAACAGCAGTTTTGAAATAAAACTGATTTACAGTATAATTACTGGTCTAATTTAAATTAAAGAACTGATATGGCAAAAGAATACACATACACAAAAGAAGTAGATAAGTCTGGCAAAATTACTTTGAAGGTTCAAGTTCAAAAGGAAAAATTTGCTGCTACTAAGGAAAAAACATACACAAGATTATCTCAGGATGTTAAAGTATCTGGTTTTAGACCAGGCAAAGCTCCAAAAGCAGTAATTGAGAGTAAGATAGGCCCTGATCTATTTGAAAAGACCCTTAACGATTTATTACCTGAAGTTACTTTCGATATTCTTCAGGAAGAAGGATTAGAGCCATTAAATAGGTTGAAATACAATGTAAAGAAGGTTTCTGATGATGAGGGTGTTGAATATGAAGCAGAATTTGTTGAATATCCTAAGTTTAAGCTTGGCGATATGAAGAAAATCAAAGTTAAAGAAGAGGCTGTTGAAGTTGCAAAAGAAGATATTGATGCAGAGAAAAAGAGAATCTTAGATATTTATAACAAACAGAAGAAAGCAGAGGCTGATTCAGATAAGAAAGAATATACTGATGCAACAGAGCTAACAGATGCTATTGTAACTGATATGAAGTTAGGGATGGATACTGTAGCTAAACTCGAGGAGCAGATAAAGCATCAGCTAGAACATCAAAAAAAGCATCTAGCCGAAGACAAAAAAGTTCAAGATATGTTAGATGAAGCAATCAAACTTTCTAAAATCAAGGTACCACAAGCAATAGTTGATGAAGAGATTGAAAGGCAGGAAGCAGATTATAAAGCACGAATTGAACAATTAGGTCTTAAGCTTGAAGATTTTCTAAAGGCTCAAAAAACATCATTGGATGAATTGAAAAAGACATGGAATGAAAGTGCTGAAAAGAGAATCGCTACTGAACTACTATTATTTGAAATTGTAAAAGTAGAAAAAATCCAAGTAACTCAAGAAGAATTGAGCAGAGAAATTGCTTCCATTCAAGATCCTAAAATGAAAGAGGAATATGCATCTGAAGCTGGTCAAAGATTCGTGATGTCAGTTATTTTGCAACAGAAGGCAATCAATTGGTTAAGAGAAACTGTAGAAGGCAAAAAACAGCCAGCAATCATTATTCCAGAAGGTGTTGATACAGGAAAAGAGTAATTTGAGGCTTTAATCAAAACTAAGTTATAATAGGGATGTTTAACAGCATCCCTTTTTGATAAAAAATATTAAGCTAAAAAAGTTCAGAAATTTAAATCTCCAGACAGATCTAGATCCGAATATAAATATAATTATAGGTAAAAATGGCCTTGGTAAAAGTAATTTCATAGATAGTGTATATTATTTTTCCTACGGTAAGTCATTTAAAAGAATTTCAGACTCAGATAGTATTGCCTTCGATGATACTATTGGGTTTGCAAGGATGGAAGCAGTTATCAATAATGATGAACAGACTAAACTAGCTGTTACATTTAGTAGAGTCGATGATAAAAGCTATAAGAAGCTCGAAGTAAATGATCTCGCTACAATAAAACGCAAATTCAATAATCATCTTTATGCAGTAATGTTCAGTCCCGAAACATTAGACATTATTATTGGTTCTCCAGATTTGAGGAGAGAAGATCTAGATGATTTCATAAGCGGAATAAATGACGAATACGAACATAAATTAAGAGACTATAAGAATAT
>JAGQLK010000097.1 GCA_020429485.1 Candidatus Dojkabacteria bacterium
GCTTGAGGAGCAATTAAAGCGATTATCAAGCGAGGGATATTTTACTAACCAATATCAAAATAATGAACTTTCAGCAAAACCATTAAAATACGAATAGATCTATCTATAGAATATTTCTATCTCAAATTAACAAGATAACATATGTCTGTATCCTTTTTGCAAGAAGCTACACCATAGGACTCTATATCCTCAGGCACTAAAAATACTGAGTAGCCCTCAAATGGAATGTTTGGATTCAATTCGTCATAGATTAAATATGTTTCATAATCAAAAGCTTGATACCAATCATCAGCCTCAGTATATTCCCTATCTTCTTCATCAACTAAGGTAAATAAATCTGAGGAGGATAAGCTAATTGGCGACTTCGTAGTATTTTCAACAACATATTTTATTACAACATACTTAGTACCTGCACCTGCAGTAATTGCATCACCATATTCATGCATTGCTTCAATTGTCTTAGTTTCTTCAACTGACAGTACTGTATATTTTATAGTGGCCAACTGAATTTCCTCATTTAATGCTGCATTTACAATGTCAATTTCAGAGCTATTCAGATCCGCTTGGTCATCAGTTCCAAAATCAGGGAAAATAACCTCATCAATTAACCAACTATATCCATCCACCCAACTTCCAGACTTTACAAGTTTAAACTCAATATTAAGCTTAATAATTCCAGCATCGAATTCCTCTACAACCCTCGCATTATTTCCATCAATTGTTTCTTCTTTTAGGATTGTTACTAACTTTACATCATCATTAGTATCATTACTTACATCACCATCAATTTCTGCAATAAACTTTTCTGTCACTAATTCTTTATTTGCATCAACACTGTTGCTATTAATATTATCAATATACACTTGAACCACTGTTTTTGGATCTTGACTTGGTTCATTTAATACAAATGTTTTAAAACCAATTAATCCTGTAGCTACTGTTACTAAGGCTAAGATAGAGATAACAGATGCAATTAATATCTTATTCTTCTTCATGAGTGACTACTATAAAATAGAAATAAGAATCTATTTGATTCAATAATAGATTCTAGAATCTAACTAGAAATAAATCAATCAGTTCATTAGATTGTATTCCAATTACAGTCTTCCCACCTTTGCAATGCAATTATAACCATGTCCCTTTTAAAGCTTTCTACATCGTCACGTCCACATTGAAACCAATGAAGTGGACTGTCTTTATTCCAGTCTGCTTGCCAAGACTTACAGTGCAAACAGAAATTTGCCCATTGCTTTTCTACTCTCATATATAATCCATTGCTTTTGGGTACAAACTCTTTTCCATGTTTTCTAACTGATTTTGGTTTACGTATTAGTTCACTATCTTTAATTTGATCATATGCTTTATGAGGCCAATCAAAAATCATTATTTCTTTCTTACACCTCCAACACTCAGATGGTGCATATCTAAAGTAATCTTTAGGTAACTTCATATCTAAGCTATTAGCGATTCGCACACTTCTTCTATAGAAGCTATCAATATCGGTTTTACATATTCGACAAGTCTTACTTCCAAGGTTGTGAGAAATAGGCTTCCAGCTTTCTGGATTAGATATAAGTTCCTCTCCCTCTAACTCTACATAAGGTATTGGCATACTTTCTTTTTTCCATTCATCTACTTTATGAGTAACTTTTATCTCAACTGCGGCAACTATTTCTTTATCTTTGGTTAGTACAATATCAGCTATAGAATTATTAGTAAGTTTAACCTCAAAACGAGCATTATCTACGTCCCAAGGGATACTATCCATTGAATTCTTGTTGCAAATACTACACTCTCTCGAGATGTTGATATTTGACCTCTTTGTAAATTTATTAAATTTTTGATTTTGCACAAGATGCTTGATCAGTAGCTTGCAGGTTTTATGTAATTGACTTTCATTATCGCAATCAAAATCTGCTTTATGTGAGAAATGAGGTACTCTAATATTCCCTTTCCTGGGTATAACTTCATATTCACATTCTGGACATCTGTACTTTTCTCCTTTTTTAGAGTCACCTATATGAATCAAGGTTGTGTCTTGATTAAGCGCATATGGGTTTTTGATCTGAGTTTTCATTGGATAATCGCTTTGGGAGGATTATATCACAGCACAAATAGCTATCATACCTACTTATAAGAACTTCCTTTATTAAATATCCTAATCATTCGTACTTTCCTCTCCTATCATGCTTCGCAAGCTATCCTTAATGAAATACAATAACTCAGCCATGTGTTCATGTATCCCGATCCAATTATTATTAATTGGTTCAGGGCTAAGTTTTTTGTTTAACTGTGATAAAGAATCTATGATAGATCTAGCATTTTCAATATTGTTTTGGTCAATTGGATTAATATAATGTGTAGCAGGATCCCCTGCTGGTTTAAGCTCTTTGTGCGCAATTATCTTATCTCTGAGCTTTTTAGTCCGGATTTTGAATACTGGATACGTATTTTAATGTATTCACTCTTGTACCGCTCTAATTCCGATGCCTCTTTAAATAGTTGTTCAAATGAAATCTCTACTGGATTACCAGATTTTTCAAATAAGGTTTTAAATATCAGCAAGACTTCTGAAAAAAATAATTTTTGCTGGATAACCATAGACATAAATTCACTAGAATTTAGAACTTCAAAATCTCTAACTATTTGATCACGATGTGCAAAATAGAAATTTCCCAAGTCTTCACTCATCATAAGGAAGCTATCTGCAATAAACAATAGCTGTTCTATCCTGTCATGTATATTTATGTTCTGATTCATATTATCCGATTTATAACAAACCATCTATGTGCTTGAGATAGTTAATATTTATTCTTATCAATGCTGTATAATTTATAAACAGCACATTCATAATTAATCATAGTGCCTTGTGGCTTTGGCTAAAGTTCGATTCTTTAACTGTTACCAACTTTCACTACATAACTCTATTTCTATTCACTTATATAGCACACAAGTATGAAGTGCTAAGAAAGGAGCTCTATATGAATATTAAATTTGATTTAACTATTAAATTCAATCTGGTAACTTGTGCAGTGGCCTGCACCAAGGCATTGTGATTAATATTGAGTCAAAATTGAATTTATCTAATTGTACTAACTTACTAAGGTTAATTCATTTTAATATACCGAGATAGAATAGAACAAACTACTTTTAACAAGCTTAATATGCCAAGTACACATTCTAGATTAGAAAACCCACAACCAGAAGATATATACCAAAATCAATTAGTTTGGATTGATTGGGGAGGGTTGCGGTCAATGCTTGGTATAGATTCTCTTGATCCGACAAAATACAGTTTAACAGCTGCAGAGACTACTGTAGATCTGATAATTTTAATTTTAAGGGAGGAATATAATTTAAATAGTCCAAAGTTAATTTTAGGATATCAACAACTTGAAGCTGATAATAAAGATAGAAAGAAGTTCTTACATAAACTTTGGAGAAAAAAAGGATTTCCAATACTTAAGATTCCTGAAGAGTTTGGTCATCAATATATTTACGCCTTGTATGTTGTATTCGAAACACTTTCTATATTTGGAAATTATCATATAAGTGCGCCATTAAGTCGAGAACGTAATTTGAAGTTTCGACAGGCACAATTAGATAAGAATGGATTTGATTTGGGTGAGCCTTCAGCAGAGATGGCTCTGCATGATCTCTTAGGCACACGAGAATTAGGAGAAGATCTTGCTAAAATTATTGATGTATTTAGAAATGAATATAAAGGAAAAGAGATGGAACAAGTCTATGATAAAGAAAAAGTATCTTTTTTAAATCTTTTTAAAAATGTATTTGTGAATTCTAAGCATATATTTACAGGTATAGATGATTTAGAAACTTATTCAGAAGAAAAACTACACAAGTATGTAGAGCAATTCACTCAATCCGAATATTTCGACAGTCAGGTCATGGCAAGCATTTGGTCAAATGTATTTAGTGCATGGCTAGTCAAAGTCAAAAGTGGACCTTTGCGCACAAGTGATAGAGGGGACCTCATGGGATTATTAGAGATCGGATTACTAGCAGATGTAGGCTTTGTTGATAAAGCAACACTAAATACTTGGGAGAACAGATTTGATCAAGACTTTAAGTTGGATATTTACAAAAGTGGGAAATTAATGGCGGAAATTGCAGCTAGAGGATAATTTACCTATAATATCTATTTTGCACGTTTTTTATGTATTTTTAATCTCCAACGATACTTACTATCAATTTTAACTTTATCCTTTAGCTTTGAATACAGAACTCTGTTTATGTCTTTTCTTTTATAGTTTGTATTATATTTTTTATTTATAGCCACTTTTATTTCTCTGGCTTTTAAGGATTTAGTTGAGCCTTTAATTTCATTTAAGATCAATTCTTGGAGCTTATGTGACTTTGTGAGCTTTGATATTTCTGGTTCTTGATCAACGCCCAAAATCAATAATATTTTATTCCCAAACTCAGAAACTTTTTTATTGCCTAAACCACTTATTAATAGTAATTCTTTAGTATTTTGTGGCTTTTTATTCCAAAGTTCTTCAATTGTTTTATCTGATAATGCATAGTAGTCATGTCGCATTTTGAAATGTGTTTGAATATCTTTTCTTAAAACGCACATTGCATTTAAATATTTCTTCTTTTCTCTCGACATTTCAGCTTTCTGAGGCTTATTTTGTATAACAATTGGTTTATGTGTACGAATAGGCTTTTTACTTTCCGTAGTCCTTGTTTGATCTTTTAACCAACTATATATAGAACTTATGATACCTATAGATATAAGTAATAAAAACCCGCTACAAATAATATTACCTATTAAATCTGAACTTGAATTGTTTAAATTGGTAGAGTAGTTATTTGGCGTCCAGTTATCATATTCACCAGTTAAGTTACCTGTTTCATTTGATGTAGATATATCATCTGGTTCATTATGACAATGATAATATCCAGTAGATACTTGTGTATGACAACCTAAAGAGTCTGTGTTTCCAGGATGTGCTTTAGTATTTATGAAACTTAAGTGGACAAAAATTAACGATATAAAACAAATA
>JAGQLK010000098.1 GCA_020429485.1 Candidatus Dojkabacteria bacterium
TGGTAGCTATCAATCTGTTGCATGATTTACAGGTCAGATCGATCTGAGCAGAAACGTTATCTTTAATATCCTCAGGTGCATGAATTCTATCTACATACATTCTACGAAGTTCTCCCGGACCATCTTTTTGGTATAGCGCAATGTGAGTACCACATTTCTCGCAATATATATCTAGAAATTCTGAATAAGAATCTCTATTTTCCCAGTATTCATCTTGAATTGGTTCGAATTGCATAGGTACTTCAATAAGATATTAATAATTAACATGTATCTCATTTAACCAAATCTTTTCTGGTCTACTCAGCATGTAAACAATGACGTCGGCTAAATCAGTTGGATCTGTAAAATTCTGAACAGGAAAATCATTATCACCTGCTTTGCTAAACATTTCTGTATTAGTTCCACTTTGGTATACACCAGCTACTCTTATATTGCTTCCTTTCAAATCTGCTTTTAGAACATCTGTAAACCCTTTGACTCCATATTTAGAGGCAGAGTATATTGATTGTCCCTTTTGTGCTACAACGCCAGATTTTGAGGAAACATTTATTATTGCAGCTTCATTTTGCAGTCTTAATACAGGCAAAAGTGTATTAGTTACCTTTATAAGAGCAGTGAGGTTAGTATTAATAATTTTCTCAATTTCTTCATGGCTAAATTTGTCAACATCATCTACTCTTTGCCAGATACCAGCATTGTTAATAACCACTGATATGTCAGGATGTTCAACTCTGATTGATTCAAGATAGCTTGTTGCTATCTCGGTATCGGCTAGATCGAAAGCGTAAACATTTGCTGAGTTTGCTCCATTGGCAATAGATTCTTTTCTTACTTGATCGAGTTTATCTTGATTGCGTCCTAATAAGAGTAAGTTAGTAGATTCGGTTGCTAGTTTCAGTGCAATTTCCTTGCCTATTCCTGCACTTGAGCCAGTTATCAGGACTTTTTTATCTTCTAATCTCATTATTAAGGGATGAAAAGTATTACTAGCTTGATTATACCTGAAAATATAATTCAGGGTTAAGTAGTTTTGTTTGTTGATTAAAGGCTAAGAGCTAATGATAATTCTTAAATCCTACTCCTTGTTTAAAATTTATACCTGCTTTTAATAGGGCGTCGTATAAGAATTCATCATCCTCGATATAGACCTTCTCAAACTTGGAATCAGCAATAACGTCATGGCATTTTTGGAAATCATTTCTACGTCTTTCTACAAACTCCTCACTATTTCCTCTGTTTCTAAAGCTTTGAGCCAAATTCTCAAAGGAATTTCTATTTTGGATTGCGAAAATAATTCTGACATTACTAGTTGATGCTAGATAATCAAGTATCTCAAGTAATGATGTGGCAAAAGGTACTAGAACTACTTCTCTTTCTTGGATTTCTGCATCTAATGCTTCAAAGAAATTATCTGGCCAAGCTGGCTTTATTGTACGTATTTCGGTTCTTCCCTTTAGTTGCTCTAATGGTAAGTCTTTATATTCACCATAATCATATCTGTAATGCTGAAATTCAAAGTCACTGACATTCTCGAAGTTATCTGCAAGGTAAGTTTTGCCAGTGCCAGGGTAAGCTAAAACTAATACTCTTTCTTCCATAATGCTTATTAATAGATTGATAAGAAACTTGCCAGAGACAAATTTGAATTAATTATAACAAATAGGAAAATTTTTTGGAGTGATGCAAATTTGTGCATCATTATACTAATTTATAGCTTAACTCATTTTGTTATGAAAATAATGAAGCTGGGATTGGAAGAAATTTAAACTTATTTACTTCTATAATGAATCAATGCAAGTGCAGTATTTTCCGCTGCTGCTATACTAATATTAATAACTTCAATTGATTCTTTGTTCTCTTCGAGAAATGTAATGATTTTGGTTTCTAATTTTTCACCATCATAACCACTAAACCCTGGTTTGATCGTAATTATTTTTACTTTATCATTCATAATAAACTCGAGTAATAATTACTTGGAGCGACAGACGAGATTCGAACTCGCGACCTCTCGCGTGACAGGCGAGTGCTCTAACCAGTTGAGCTACGATCCCACTCAATGCAAATGATTATAACAGAAAAACACTATCGAGAGAAATAGCTATCTATAACTTTCTAAAAGTTTCTGCAAGGCTATCTTGGGAGCTATTTCTTCATTTAATCCCTTAGTATTATTGCCAAATACGTCTCTAACTATTATTTTATCTAACATATATCCTGTGTCCTCTATATCATCAGATAAATATTCTTCTTTCATGTACTCAACATGCTCCCAATTTGCAATAACTTCTGCCTGCTCATACTTACCATTTTCAACTGCAGCTAAGGCAAACTTCCATACAACAGGCATAAATTTAAAGTCTGGCAACTCTGTGTAACCATATTTTGCTGCTTCTTCCTGCATAAGCTCTTTGGTTGCTACTTCACCAACAATATGTGCATAATGATTACTAACACCAGCACCACTTAATCTATTCTTAACTCCCTTCACCTTAATAACACCATCCTGAACAATATCTGGTGGTGTTCGAAGATCTACAATATATTGATCAAAGAATGGGAAGTATCCAGTATCATCCATTGCCAAAATAAGCATTTCTTCTCCATAGTTTGCCAATGCTTTAGCTGCCTTTTTAGCCTTTCCAATTGCCCTGCCAGCCATATCTCCCATCGCCTTCTCTTCTTCATCGGTTACTTTAGTCAGTTTGGCTAAATCAGTATCGAGATCATTTGGGTTTAACCAAATGAAATCAGTGTCTACCCAGTTCTTCATCCTATTGAATTTATCAGTGTTTCCTGTAGCTACAAATATTTTCATGTTATTTTTTTAATTGCTTAATTATTACATATACTTGCAATGATATAATATGCACATAATGCACATTTTTTATGCATAAACATGAAAATATTTTTTGGATGCACAAGTGAAGAAATATTGAAATATCACGAGTATTACTCTGCGATCAGAAACTTTCTAATTGAAGAAGGTCATACTATTACCAGGGATTGGTACCCAGGTGCTTATGAAGCAGCCAAGCATGGTGTTATAGACTTTGATCAGAGAAAGGCTTTCAGCAAGGTCATCCAAGCTCTCGAAGCTTCACAGGTAATGATTGTAGAAGATACAATTTCAAACTTCAGTACAGGTTACCAGATAACATACGCACTACAACATAGAAAACCTATACTTGTACTTTGGACTGGCGAAAAGAATAAACATGCTACTATGACTTTTCTACATGGACTTCCTTCAAATTATTTACAGATATCAAGATACGATTTAGAGAATTACAAAGAAATTATTAGAGAGTTTCTAAACAAGTATAACGAAGCAAAGAATAAACATAGATTTCACTTAGTAATCGATCAGGTTGAAAAGAGCTATCTTGATTTTGCTAGTTATAATGAAGGTAAAAGCAAAACAGAAATCATACGGGAATCCATAAGAGATAGGATGAATGCTGATGATCAATACTCCGATTATCTTCGCAAAGATAAAAAAGAAAATTCTTGACACTTCTGTATACCAAGTATACTATATAGTTATTAAAGGTATACAACTATGACAAAACAGATCACTACCCGCCAGCAAGATGTACTGGAGATAATCAGAAGAACAATAGAAAATACAGGTGAGCCACCTACATTAGGTGAGTTGCAGATTCTTTTAGGTATTAGTACAAAACGTGGCGTTGTGAATCATCTCAGAGCACTTGAGAAAAAAGGTCTTATAACTAGAACTAGCAAGGCCAGGGGGATCCGTCTTACCGAAAATATTTTTGCTGAGAGTGTTGTAAATTTAAATATACTCGGCTTCGCCAATGCTGGCTCTCCCCTAGTCTATGCCAATGAGCAGCAGCTTGGTGTACTTCGTGTTGATAAGAGCTTATTACCTGTTACTAAAGATGTCTTCGCATTAGAGATCAAAGGTGATTCGATGAATAGGAGAACCATCAAAGGAACCAATCTTTCAAATGGTAACTTTGCTATTGTAGCCAAAGGATATCCTGTAGAAGATGGTGATGTTGTACTAGCTATCATTGATGATTGTGCTACTATCAAGACTCTCAAACGAGATAAGAGTATGATTGTTTTGTATCCAGAATCAACAAACCCTGTGCATAGACCTATCTATTTGGAGCTTGGTGATCAGGAATATATCTATGGCAAGGTAATAGGAGTTCTAGATAACCCAATTCATTGATATTATCTACAAGCCAGAATTATATCTTTCATCTTCACTCTATCAGAATGAAACCTTGTATTCAGAAACTCATTCCAAGGAAGCCATTTATATTTATCATGTTCTGATGAAATATCTACTTGAAACCTTTCTGGTAATTTAATGAGAAACATAAGGCTACATAGCCTGTAACCATTTTTAAAACCTCCAGTAGGCATAAAGTAACCAACAAATTGTACTTTTTGATCTGTTAAATCAAAACCCAATTCTTCACTTAATTCTCGCTTTAATGTCTCATGTTCATTCTCACCTCTGTCAATTTTCCCACCCGGTAATGTCCATAAGTCACAAGGCGTGCCATCACTAAAAGCAGTCTTATGCAGGGCTAATGCTTCTTTATCAGTCTTTAGAATTACATGTGTGCCGACATAGAATGTCTGTGCATTCTCATTAGCCATCTTAGTATATTAAAAATTTATTTACCTTTTCTGGCAAATATTATCAAATCTTCACCCCAGGATAAAGGAATAAATAGCGACTGTGTGATTATTTGAATGAATGCAGGAGGATAGAAAAATAATTTCTGCAGAAAATGCGGCATATATTTCATATATGGTGTGTCCCAAAGCCCATCACCACCTATCTTGGTTATTCTGAAATTATTGTTAGTTATTAACTGTTTCCATTTAGCAACTGGTAGCAAGGAGATATGTGTTTTATCATGATAAGCAAACCAATCCTCTCCTTTTAGTTTCTTACCAATCGAATTGTCGTTAGGCATGATCACAAAAA
>JAGQLK010000099.1 GCA_020429485.1 Candidatus Dojkabacteria bacterium
AAAATAATGTTTCTCTAAGTGTACATGGCCCATATTTTGTGAATCTTGCTTCTGATGATAATAGAAAGTTTTATGGGAGCATAAAGTATATAACCGATTCGATACTAATTGGTGGCATAGCTGGGGCTGAAAGCGTGACATTCCATTCTGGCTTTTATCAAGATCTCTCAGCGAAAGAAACATATGAGAGAGTACATAAGGCATTTTCAAAAATTTATGCTGAGTTCGAAAAGAAAAAGTTTGATGGGCATCCAATTAGAGAACAAAAAATAGCTGTAGCTCCTGAACTGACAGGGAAACCAACACAGTTCGGTGACTTAGAGGAATTAATCTCTATGGCAAATGACTATCAGGAACAGAATTTAAGATTCTGTTTTGACTTTGCACACAAATTTGCACGTTCAAATGGCAAATATAACACGTATGATGAATTTATGCAGATGCTAGATCAAATAGCTGATGATGCAGGAGAAAAATATCTTGAGAATCTACATATTCATATTTCAGGTATAATGTATTCAGAAAAGGGAGAGAAAAACCATGTAACATTTCTAGAATCATTAGAAATGTACAAAGAAATGGGAATAGAGATTCCTGAAATAGAAAAAGAGTATCAGGCACTAGTATCAAAAAACAAAAATGGAGGATCTGATTTTAATTGGCGAGATTTGTTGAAAGCTTTGAAAACTAGAAATGTAGGCGGATGGGTTGTGTGTGAAAGTCCGATTCTAGAGTTAGACGCACTATTGATGCAGACAGTTTATAATAGTTTTTAATTAAAAATTCATGGACAATACTCAAAAAGCAACGGTTATTGATGTAACACATTACCTTTTACCATTCTCAATTCTTATGTTTGGGGTGATGGTTTCTGCTGGAATATTTTTTGGATTTAGAAGCGCATTTGGCGTTAGCACAAAGGAAGAAGTAGTACTAAATTGTGATAGTGTATCACCATTATCTGAAGATTGTTTGAGACAATACGCTCGTGACCTAGATACTAATGAAAAGAAATTTGATAAATGTATATTGGAAGGCGAGCAGGCAGAAGCGATTGATAATGAAGTAGCTGCTGGTGAAGAGGCGAATGTATTAGGTACACCTTCGCTATTCATTGGGAAAGGAAAAGGAGATGAGTTCCAAGGTTTCTATATTGGCTCTGTTATGACTCAAGAAGATATGGTTGATGTTATAGAGTATGCTAAAGATCATAGTATAGAAGAAACTCATGATTACTGGTATGGATATCAACTACAGTTGTTAGCTGACTTTGAGGGACAAGTAAGAGAATTTTATGCTTCAGATCAAGGTGGTAACTTAACTGGAGAGGAATTTGATACAGAAGTAGAGAGAGTTATTTCTCAAAGAGGTGATTTAATAGACGAAGCATTTGTTTTGCAAGATTTATCAATTGGCGATGGTATCGTAGACGGTAAAGGAGATGTCGTATTGATGGCATTTAGTGATTTTGAATGTCCATACTGTGCTCAATTAGAAGAAGAGTCACTCAATGGAATAAAAGAACAATATGTAGATTCTAATGAAATTAGATTTGTGTTTAGGGATTTCCCTCTTGATGAAATCCATCCAAATGCAAGATTAGCAGCTCAAGCAGCTAGATGTTTCGATAAAGCAGGAGGTGATTATTTCGAATATCATGACCTACTTTTTGAAAAGACATACAACTTGGGGCAATAGCAGCTATTAGATTTAAATAGTCTACACTTTGGATTCAAAACACTATGGAATCCTATGACCTCTAACTATATAATGAGTCCAAAGTGGCTATAACTAATGCAAAAATCATTAATATCATTCACAATCTTCCTTTTCTTTGTTGGGTTACTGTATTACGTAACGATTAGTTTATCTCCTTGGGACCAACAAGCTGTAGATAGAGTGATAGAGCAATATAATTTAACCACAGGTACAGAGTTTACTGAGTTAATAGATGAATTATTGGAACTAGGATTGATAAGTGAGATTCTTAGTTTACGCAACGTAGCTATCTGGTTAACTATTGCTGGTGCTGCGTTTGTTTCCTTATTTGTGAGTATTCATAGTTTTATTGATAAGCTTTTCATAAGAAAGTTCTATGAAGAACCAAATATATACAAAGCATTGAGGAGAGGAGTCATTTTTTATTTGATAATTACTGCAATACTGGGTCTTAGATTGTTTGCTGGATTGGTCTGGTATAATGCACTATCTATATTGGTTCTTGGTATTGGAGTAGAGCTTATTCTAGAGCATTTCTTTAGATCTGAACCATCAGTAACGAAAGAGGACACTAATTTGTAATTTATTAACTTGCTATTAATCATGCATAAAAAAGTACTTGTTTCTGTAGCCTGGCCATATGTAAATGGAGATATTCATGTTGGCCATCTATCTGGATATTTATTGCCAGCAGATATTTTTGCTCGCTATCATAGGCTTAGAGGTGATGATGTACTTATGGTTTCTGGTTCAGATTGTCATGGAACGCCTATTACAGTTGAGGCAGATAAGCAAGGGCTGACACCGGATCAGGTAGTTGATAAATATCATCCTAACGATGTTAAGCTTTTCAAACAGTATGGTTTTGACTATAACTTATATACCAAAACCACTACAGCTACTCACAAAAGAGTAACTCATGAGGTATTTCTTGATCTATTAAAAAATGATTTCATTGTAGTAGACAAAATGGAGCAGTATTATTCTCCTGATGATGATGCCTTTTTACCAGATAGATATGTAGAAGGAGTATGTCCGCACTGCAATGCAAAGGACCAGAGAAGCGACCAATGTGAAAATTGTGGCAGATGGTTAAGTGATGGTGAGTTGATCGATCCTGTGAGCAAATTAACTGGAAATAAAGTGGTATTGAAAGAGACTGAGCACTACTTTCTAGACTTTGAAAAACTTCAATCAGAGTTACGAAAGTTTCTAGATAAAAATGAAGGAGAATGGAGAAATTGGGTATGGAAAGAAGCAGATGGTTGGCTTAGAGAAGGCTTAAGAAAAAGAGCAATTACTAGAGATATGGATTGGGCTATAGAACTTCCTATTGATGAAATCAAAAAATTACCCAAAGAAAAGCAACTCAATGACTTCGCAGGTAAGAAAATCTATGTATGGTTCGAAGCTGTTATTGGGTATTTATCAGCAGCTCAGGAATGGAGTGAATCAACTGGTTCTGAGGAGAAGTATACAAATGACAGTGGTATAGTTTACAGAAAAACTGAAGATCAAAGTAGCGATTGGAAGGAATGGTGGCTCGATTCTTCCTCAGAACATTATTATTTCATGGGTCAAGATAATCTGGTATTTCATACTCTAATGTGGCCAGGCCAGCTGATTGGATCACAAAAAGGCTACACTTTACCAAAAAATGTATTCGTGAATAAATTCATGAACTACGAAGGAAAGAAGTTTTCTAAGAGTAGAAATTGGACTATTGATTCAGCAAAAATTGCTGAAAAGTATGGAGTTGATGTAGTGAGATATTATATTGCAGCTAACTTACCTGAAAATAAAGAAGCAAACTTTACTTGGGAAGGCTTTGTTGATTCAGTTAATAACGAATTGGTGGCTAATCTTGGCAATCTAATTAATAGAACCTTGAAATTCTTTGAGAGTAAATATAATGGAGAAATCTCATTAAGTGATTACGAGATCGATAGTAATTTGCAGAAAGAAATTGATGCTGCATATAGACAAGCAGCATTATTAATTGAAAAAGGAGAGATAGTAAATGGTCTTGAATCAATCATGAAGCTTGCTCGCCAAGGGAACAAGTTCTTTGACGAAAATGAGATTTGGCAAGTGATCAAGACAGATAAAGAAAAGGCTGATCAGATAATGATGGATCTACTAAATCTGATTATTAATCTAGCTACATTAATGCGTCCTTATCTTCCTTTTGCGGCTACAGAGCTGCACAAAATGATTGTTGGAGATGAGACAGATGTACAAGTAGATACCGATATCTGGCAGTCTAGATATGCGCAGGAATTCTCTTTAAAGTCAGAAGTAAAAATTCTTTTCCAAAAATTAGATCGAGAAAAGGTTCTAGAAGAAAGAGAAAACTAATCATGAGAATACTTGAACAGGAAGTCTTATTTGATTCACACTCACACCTAAATAGGGAGGAATTTAATCAAGAAAGAGATGATGTGGTATCCAGGGCACAAGGAGCAGGAGTGGAGTACATTGTTGATGTAGCAACAGATCTTGAGAGGTCACGACAGTCATTGGCGTTAGCGCAAAAATATCCAGGTATCGTTTATCCAACAATTGGGCTGCATCCAGATCGATTTATGCCGGGCAATCCTTTTTTTTCAAAAGCTTGGTCAAAAGTACATGATGACTTATTTATAGAAATGAGAGAGCTTATTGATCAGAATGATCAATTTGTAATGATTGGTGAATGCGGGATTGACTACTACTGGTTAGAAAAAATGAACTTAGCAAAAGCTGATATGACTAGTAGTAAAGATCTGCAGCTGAGAGCATTTGAGGAACAAGTGATGATTGCTAGTGAATATGATATTCCTCTAACGATTCATGCTCGTGATGCATTTGATGATTGCGCTAGGATAATGGAAAAATATGTAGGAAAAGTAGATGCGGTATTTCATTCTTTTACAGGTAACTATAAGCAATTAGTGCAGATATTTGATATGGGATATAAAATTGGTATTAACGGTATTATCACATTTAAGAGCGCAATTGAACCACAGGAAGCTCTAAAAAAGTACTTGAAAGGAGCTAAAGTACAAGAAGCCAAGGACTTATACGAAAA
>JAGQLK010000009.1 GCA_020429485.1 Candidatus Dojkabacteria bacterium
GTTCACTAGTATTTTGTTTAACTTTGTCTGGGTTACTTCTGATGAATTTTGGATCCAACATAATAAATTAATTAATAAATATAGATAGATCCCGATAGACTCACTTCGTTCTCTATCGGGATTGTTTATCTTTACGATTTTGCTGCTCTCGTTCTACTCACTTGCAAAATCTAAAGCTAAACAAAAAGTCCTCATGCTAACTCCTAGGATATCTAGAAACTAGCACAAGGACTCAAATAGAGTGGTGCCACCTTATGTTTATACTTTTATGGCTATTCAATTTTACGGAATAGGTGAGCTCACCTCTTTCTCTTTAGACTCTCTCATCAACTCATTAATAGAGTTTGGTTCGCGTACATTTGTTGGGTTTGAGTCTTTTTCTGTAAAGAGACTGTTAATTGAATATTAACAAAGTAGGGTAAGCTTAGTCAACGTATTTCTTAGTAGATGAAACTATCGTTTTAGCAGATATAGAGAGGCTCTATAACGATTTCTATTTTAATAAAAATCACCCAAACAACGGGTGATTTTATTCTAAGGTTTAATTATTCTCTATCCCCACAACTGCTCTAAAAACTGATTCTTGTTCGATCTTAATTGTGCATACAAACCTTGTTCAACACTTATTCCAATTTCCTCAAGGAATGAGTTTGCAGGAAGCTTTTTTATTCTAGGAATGTCTCTGTATAATGGATTGTGTACAATTTCTTGTCTCGCGTTTTTACGAATACAATAATATGCTAATCCATTCTCGCGTTTAAGATATGTGTAATCAAATGAACCGCTTTTCTTAAAGATTCTTACAAAAACTACTGGATTATCTTGCGTATTAATAAATGTATAATAATATCCAACTGGAATAGCCAGCTTCTCACCCTTTTTTAGCTTAACAACTAATCCTTCTTCTACAGATGTCTCGAAATCAAGTTCTCCTTTAGGTGCATTTTTCTGCATTAACACTGTTAAAACGCCATAATGTACTTCTACTACTGTACTAAATTTACTACCACCTTCATCCTTTGGAGAGTAATAAATATGCGTCTTGATAAATTCAATCCCAAGTAAACCTGCAGGTAAAGTGATTAAGTCAAAAGATATGCCATCATTTGCTAAGTTTCGATCTTGTTCATGGAAAACCTGTCTATGTTCTTCGTACACCACCTCCGGGTACATTAGTGCTTTGTTTAATAAAGTTGGGATTAAGTTGCTTAGTGAAATTCTATTTGTTAAAGATGGATATACTCCCTCTCCATAGTGTATTGATTGGTTTTTAGTGTCGAAATATATATCTAAGCAGCAAGTATCTTGTAGATTAACCATATTCGTATTTTATTAAAAGAAGGGACTATTAACTATTATAAGCATCTGAAATTTTCTTTGTCAATATCAATCGTGGTAACTGCCGGTAGGAGTCGGGATTCAAGCGTAGAATAATTTTGAAGAATATCTAGTTACGAAGTAACAGGTTGTTACTTCTTGTCAGAATAGAATTAGAGCTCTGCTTTAGCTAGATAAATCTTGTCTGGAAAAGATATACACTAGCTTTCTTTGAGCTGTTCCCAAAGTTGTTTTTGCTCTTTAGATAATTTTTCTGGAATCTTTACAATAACCTTTACATATTGGTCCCCATTTCCTTTATCTTTGAAGTTAGGACCGCCTTTACCATCCATTTTGATTACTGCTTCTGATTGTGTACCAGCAGGAATCTCTACTTTATCATCTCCATTAACAGTTGGAACAGTCACTTTATCTCCTAACACTGCAGTAACAACATCTATTTCTATTTCTGTATAGATATCGTTTCCTCTTCGTTCTAATTTCTCGTGTGGTTGCACTTCAATTTCAACATAAAGATCACCATATCCACCTCCATCTAATCCTGCATGGCCTCTATCACCAAATTTGATTGTTACACCATCAGGTATTCCTTGAGGAATTTTTATTGTGAATGTATCTTCTTTCTCTAAAACTGTTTCGCCTGAACAAGCAGAACATTTTTCAGTGATTTCTTTACCCTTACCTTTACATGTGGGACATGCAACTACAGTCTGTATATTTCCAAGAATAGTTCTTTGGACACTGGTTACTCGTCCGGCTCCTTTACAATTAGAACATTCTTTAACGGATGAGTCGTCTTTTGCTCCAGAGCCGTTACAGTCATCACAAGTCATACGTCTGTGGTAGTGGATTTCTTTTTCAGTGCCAAAAACAGCATCATTGAATTCAATTTGTATCCTGGTTGCTATATCCTGACCACGTCTTGGACCTCCAGAACGCGAACCGCCAAAACCATTAAAGCCACCAAATCCTGCGCTTCCCCCAAAAAACTGTTCGAAAATATCTTCAATATTTCCTACATCAAATCCACCGAACCCTCCTTCAAATCCACCTCCACCGAAGCCACCGCCAAATCCTTGTGTTCCAGCGTGACCATATTTATCATAAGCTGTTCGCTTTTGATCGTCATAGAGCACTTCATAGGCTTCTTGAACCTCTTTGAATTTGGCTTCAGCATCTTCAGCTTTGTTCCTATCAGGATGATATTCTTTAGCTAGCTTCCTATATGCTGACTTTATTTCTTTTTTAGTGGCACCTTTGTTAATGCCTAAAACATCGTAATAATCTCGTTTATCCATGGTTTTGTGATTTAGCAGAGTATCTTAATGAGTGCTAGAAGTTATTATAGCATACGGTCAGTGTCTGCTGTAAACCCTTAGTAATATTTTTTTATTCGTTGAAGGAGGCTGTTTATCGCATTGATCTATTCTTTCGCTTTTTATCTGGAATGTGATAGAATCCCTTCATAGGATTTGATTTTTCATATTTTCCATTTTGGCAAAGAAAGATAAAAGTAAAACAAAGCTTAAAAGAACGCCTGTAGTCGCTGTGATGGGTCACGTTGATCATGGTAAAACATCTCTTCTAGATGCAATCAGAGACACCAAGGTGCAAGCTTCTGAAGTAGGAGGAATTACACAAAACACAAGGGCACATCAGATTAAGGTTGAAGATCAAAAAATAACTTTCATTGATACACCAGGGCATGAAGCTTTTTCAGAAATGAGAGCAAGAGGAGCAAGAGTTACTGACATTGTAATGTTAGTAGTTGCTGCTGACGATGGTGTACAGCCTCAAACCAAAGAATCAATCAAATTTGCACTGGAAGAAAAAGTTCCAGTAATTGTTGCAATAAACAAAGTGGATCTTCCAGGAAAGAATATTGCTAAACTTAAACAACAACTATCCTCTGAGAATTTACTACTAGAGGAATTTGGAGGTGATGTAATGGCAGTTGAAGTATCAGCAGTTAAGAAAACTGGATTAGATGAATTGTTAGAAAGTATTTTGTTGCTAGCAGAAATTAGTGAACTAGAGAAAGCCAAAGTTAAGAATGGATCAGGATCAGGTTTCGTACTTGAATCACATTCAGATAAACACTTAGGCTCTGTGGCATTGATTCTTGCTAAATCAGGTGAAGTTAAAAAAGGATATACAGCTGTATATGAAGGTGGGTATTCAAAAATCAGAGGCATTTTGAATGAAAGCCAAGAGAAACAAGAAGTAGGAGAAGAGGGAGATCCAATTTGGCTAATAGGTATCGATGAAGTATTGAAAACCGGTGATACTGTTAAATTTTTCGAAGAAGAAAAAGATGCTAAAGAATTTTTGAAGGAATTAGAAAAAGGTACTGAATCATTATTAGAAGAAGAAGAGGAAGATATCGAAGCAACAGAAGAAGATGATCTTGCTCTTTTAGCCGAATTTTTTGGGGCTGCTCAAAAAGAAGAGGCTACAGAATACTTAAATATAGTTCTTAGAACAGATACACAAGGTACATTGGAAGTAGTAACAAAAGAATTAGAAGATATGAGTGATGACGAGGTTAAAGTTAAGATATTAGATGCAGCAACTGGTGAATTAACTGAGCAAGATATTAAAACTGCACAAGCAGCTAAAGGAATTGTAATCGGCTTTCAAGTAGAAACTCCAAAGAAGGTTCAAGAGCTAGCTCGAAAGGAAAGAGTGTTAGTTAGAACTTACGAAGTAATATATGAATTGATTGATGAAGTTGGTGAAGTACTAGATAGTCTAGGTCAACCAATAGAAGAGGAAATAGAAGTTGCAAGAGCCAGAGTCAAAAAGGCATTTCAATTATCAAATGGTCAATACGTAGCAGGATGTGAAGTAAAGAAGGGGACAGTACTAAAAGGTTACAAAGCATATATAGAGAGAGATGGTGAGAGATCTGGAGACGGAAAGATTACCTCTCTTAAGAAACTAAAGAATGAAGTAAAGGAAGTGAAGAAAGGTGAAGAGTGTGGTATTTTAATCGAGCCAAACCTAGAAATTCTAGAGGGTGATGAGATAGTCTGTTACAAAGTAGAAAAACTTTAATTATTCCCCCAAATTAGCCCAATCAAATTACTAGTATTTCGATACTAGACTTTCACTATTTTTGTGATATAATCCCCCTATTATTTCATGGCTATATATTAGTGCTGCAATTAACCGGTGAAAGACAAGCGTATTTGCCAAGAGTAGAGCTAAATCTTGGAGGTGCTTGGCAGAGACTAAAAGATACAATGCTTAATGCTGCTGATCAGATTTTACCTGGTCATCAAGTGCTTGCTTTGCAAGCTAAGCAAGCTGGTGAAAAAGTAGTAGATGGTGTAGCTCATCAAATAGATATTCGCAGACAAGTATATCCAGTATTAGCGAAAAAGAGTTGGGAGGCAGTTACTCTTCAGGGTTGGAACTTCACAAGTGAGGAAACTCAACTAATGATTATGATGGCCAGAATGGCTCCAATGTACGCAGTTCTTGCTGGAGAAGCTATTCACATGGCAGCAAATGGGGCAGAACACCTAATAGATGGAGTTGTAAATCATGTTCATCATTGGCAAGCATTACATCCGCATGGAGCTGGTGGTCATGATTTACATTTTTCTCCAGCTTATCAAGATAATTCATGTCCAGCTGGAACATACGATGTACAACCAGGTGATACTTTGGGTGGAATTGCTGATGCGAGAGGAGTTAATTTAGGAGAACTCGCATCGAGAAATGGCTTTACATTAGATGCTAACAATACTGACCTCAGACAGCCAAATACATTAAGTGTTAATGATTGTTTGAATATTCCAGGACAGACACCTTCAACACCTGTTATTGAGCCAACAGCACACACAGTTCCTACAATAGTACATACTGCTCCTGAACCAACACCATTTCCTGGTGGTGAGCTTTTCTGTGAGACTGGAAGAATTGATCTGCATTGTGAGGTTCCATATGAAGTATTTGGATTTGGTTCACCAGAATATAATAGTTTCCAAAGCTTGAATCCTGGTTCAAGAGATATAGAGACGATTACTGATTACAACAACTATGTTAATCATCTCCTTGAATTAGTATTGCAAGCTGGAAGAAACGGAGCAACTGTTGCAAGTGCAGATGGTAGTTACATTAGTAACTTAGTAGGCCGAGGTCTATCAGATGTTCACGACACTGTCGTCGAGTGTATGCTTAGCACAAGAAATATGGTAGATGGACATGACAAGAATGAAGCAATTCAGGCTTGTGCAAATATCACTATCGATGGATATCGAAATACTTCTGGAGAGGTACAAAATGGAGTTCCGCTACAACAAATATACAAAGAATTTGCAAACGCAGCTTATCAATTCATGAGTACTCAGAGAGAGATTAGAGATACTACTATAGATGGGACTATCTATGGTGGAGAGAATGGAAAAGGATTTCCATGGCTCACTGTTGGAGGTGCTTTTGTTCTAGTGAGTGGAACGTTATTTTTTCTTAGAAATTTAAACAATAAGATATTAGCAGAAAGAGCTGCGAAAACGGAACAAGCTCAACCAGTTACTCCTCGTCCAGCGGAAAGGCAACGAGTACTACAAGAGGACGGTGATGATCATGGGGAATCAGGTATATCTGAGCAGCCTACTCAAGTGTGGGAGAGACCTGTGCCTGCTCCTACTGTTCCTAAACCAATTATTACTAAGCAGCCACAAAGGCCTACTACTAGAGTTCCAGAACCATTTTTTCAAATGGGTGATGACTCGGATGGCTGGCCAGTAAGTGATGACGCACCTACTGTTCCATATAGTTATGAAGATTTAGCTGTTGACGGAGATGCAAATCTAGTTTACCTGTATTTGCAAGAAGCAAATGCGATGGATATCTCAGTGCTTACACATTTAGATCCTAGAACACTAGGAATGATCGGTTTAACAAAAGCAGATGTTGATGCTTATTTAGCATGGCTTAGCTCAATAGAGGATGGAGAGGAAGAGGAGCAAGAAGGAATACAGATAGTACATGATGGTCGTCGTAGACGAAAAGGGGATTTCCCTGAGTAATAATATTTTATTAAGTTTAACATGTCAGAATTAGTATTAGATTTACAAGTACAGCCCCAAGAAACGCCATTTGGAAGAGCTGCCAGTAGATTAGCAGGGCTTGTAGCAGAGGAGGCTCGTAATGCTTACGAATATGGTTTGAAAGCACCATTACATTGGGCCAGATATGCAAGAATGCAGGCAGGACATGTTAGAGAATATGTAACAACCGGAACGACTACAATTACACCACAAGAAGTAATGTTGAATGCACAGATAGGGATGATTACAGCCCCATATCTTGTGGCAGCTGGTATGGCTCTTGCAGACAATGCTCCACATTTACTTGGGCAAATGGCTCATTGGATGCATATTGGCGGGCATCATCCTCAGGGACCAGATAACAATCATTTCGCAGGGATGGCGCTACAAGGACCTGAGCAGACACCGCAACCAACACGAGTACCTATAAATGAGCTTTATCCAGGATACTGTAGTGCTGAACCTGGTCAAGTAGTACAACAGAGCTATGCTAGCTCATTGCAAGGTATGGCTGACTATTATCACCTGACTCCACAGCAAATATTAGATGCTAATCCTGGATTGGTAGTAACGGATGGTATCGTTGACCCGTGTGCTTGTGTTGTAATTCCTTCAGGACACCTGGATGTTTCATCGGCTACTAATTTTTCACAGATGCCAGCAATGTGTACAGATCCTAGTGCTGTTGCACCTACAGCTACTTCAGAGACAGTAACATCACCTATTGGTATTATGACCGTTACACCTGAACCAACAGTAGTTCCAAGTCCAACTCCACCAGGGCCAACACCAACACCACATCTTTCTGTTAATGAAATATTACAAAATAGATTAGATAATCCACAATGTGGTCTTGGGCAAGCTGATTATCAGAATGTTGTACCAAATCGATTTAACTTACTCGGTGCTCACCAACAGACATTTGGTAGTACTAATGGGCAGGAGACTACTCTATTTAATGAGGTATTTGCAGAACAATTTGCATGCAATCCTACTTCAAGTACTCCAGTATATGATGGCTCTGGACATCCAATTAGTATGACTCATTTAGATACTATTCAAGAGTGTATGGCTCAAGTAGCTACTTATGATAGTGATGTATCAGCTGAACTTAATCTTAGGACTGAAGCAGCACAAGGTGATTGGTTGAAAAATGTTTGTGCTCATATCACATTACATGATGTAGCAGGTGAAGCAATAATGATTGCAGATGGTGATGGCGAAAGACAAAAAACAATTTACGACTTTATAGTTGAAGCAGCGCAGCCAGCAGCAGATGCTGTAAGGCAGTTGAGACTTGATATAAACCAAGAAGCTATGGCAGGAGGAAGCAATCCAAACTCGCTAATTAACAGAGCGAACGAAGTTGAGAACACGTCATACTTGAAAGTATTTGGTGGATTAGCAGTAGGATTACTACCTGCATTAACTAGTTTCCTAGCACGTTTTGTTGATGACTTTACTCCAATTCCTGTGCCAGATCAGATAAAGAATGCATACCTTGTGTACCCTTGGACATTAGATAAATTGAAACGAGCAGGTAGATGGGCGGTGAATCTATTACCTTCAAATGATGATGATCAAAATGGAGGAAGTGGTGGAAATCAGACAGTTACTAGACAGCATAGTGGACAAAGAAGAGGTACAACTAGCACGCAAAACGGACGTATTTATCACTAAGAAATTTCTTTACAAGTAATATATTTATGATATAATTACCCACAATTTATTGATACAATATAATGGCTATAGCACCAGCATTAGAAAGAGGACTAACGTTCCCTTTCCCACAAATTGACACAACAGCTACACCTCCAAATCCGGAGAGAGGTAGAGAATTTTTTGCAGGAATGAAAGCAGGTCTACAAAGAGCTGCTGATAGATTCGCTCCAACATATGAAAGAGTAAAAGAAGTAGTTGTCCAAGAGGCAGCAAACTTCTACGAATATGGAGTTAAGGCTCCAATTCACTGGGCGAGATATGCAAGAATGCAAGCTGGTCATGCTAGAGACCTAGTTACAACAGGAACAACAACAATAACACCACAAGAAGTTGCATTGAACTTACAGATCGGAATGACTGTTGCTCCTTACGCTGTAGCTGCTGGAATGGCTATAGCAGATGCTATGCCAAATATCGCACATGCAGCTACTCAGCAATTTACTGAAACGATGAATCATCTACACCATGGTATGGCAGATGCGGCTAATGGTCTAGATAGAGCAATGGCACATTTTGCACCACATGGAAATGGTAACGGTGGAAATGAAGGATTTTTTAGTGGTATGTTCAGCCCACAGGAACAAACAGCATTAAAATGTGAATATAGGGCAAATGGTCCTAAGCTATACAGGGCAAGCCTAGATATGAATAGTAAACATGGAACGAATAGTACATGGCAACAACTTGCAACACATAATAATTTAACTATTGACGGTGATAATGTTCCTGGATATTCAAATGGCATGTGCTTAGATGTGCCTGGTTTAGATCTTCCTGATTTAAATATGACACAACCAGCTGCATTACCTACAGCCACGCTTGTACCAAGTGCAACACCTGGTACGGGTGCACCTGAAGCTATATCACAGCCAGCGAGTGGATCATGGTGTGCACAACCAGACGCTTACCAAATTGATGGTACTAGACTTGCCAGTGCTATGGTAGATGGAAGAGATAACTACGAGACAATGCATGGAATGGTTTATGATGCATTACAACGAGGTGGTGGACCTGGTTTTAACGAAATTGTAAATGCTAACCAAGGAAATCCAGATGTTGGATTTATTAATGGAGGTAGTCAAGGTTTTGATGCTGCTACTTTACAAGGGGGAGACTGTTTTGTCATCCCAGGATATGATGCCAGAGCAGCAGAATTAGCTGCACAGGCAGCTAGTCAAGCAGCAGAAGGTACAAACTTAACAAATAGCACTCCTAGTGGAGAAGGTATGAGTATTAGTCCATGGGCAGTAGCAGGTGCTTTTGGAACGTTATTAACTTTAGCAGCTGGTGCTCATTATGGACCACAGCTTTTAGCGAAGTTAAGCACAAGGCAAACCCAGCCGCAGCAACAACCAGCAGTTAGATATTCACCTGCTCGGCAAACTGTGCCAGCGACTGAACAGCCTAGTTATAGAGCAGTACCAGAGCCGGTAGCAATCAGACAAACACCTGCCCGAGAGGTCCGCCAACATGGACCAATGACCAGACAGGCTTCAGCAGAATACGCTCAATTTATGGCATATTGGAATCGAGATATGGGATATTGGGCTGGTAAAGAATATAACCCTGAAGATATAGTACCTACTACTGAAGAACAAGTAGCAAGGAATGGGGCCAATGAAAATAGATGGCATGCAGTTGATCCTGTAGATGAAAATGTAAGTAGGATTACAATTTATGATTGGGATGGTGAGCAAGATTCTGCATATGTAGTTCTTGATGAATATTATGTACAAAATGTTAGAGGTCCAGAAACTGTAGAAGGATTTGTTGATAGTGATGTGTGTGAAGGAACTACTGTAATTACAGATCCTAGAGGAAGAGATAAGACCTATCCATTAAATCTTAGAATCTCAAGACCAGATGGCGCAGGTGACTACATAGTTAGAGAACATCCAATAGACGGTAGAATCTATGTGCTATTTTATGATAAGAACGAATTAATTCCAAAAAACATAATGGAACCAACTGATACTGGACTCCAACAGCCTCAATTTATTGTTTCATATTCTGATTGGGAAGCACGGGTGGAAGATGAAGCAGAGGCAGTACCAACAAATCCAATTCCACAACCTATAATAAGACCTGCTGAGACATCAACTGTAGTTACAGAAACAGCTTCAGAGGCTACTCAACCACTAACTACTATGCTTACAGGTGATAAGATTGCTCAATTAGTGCAGCATTTAAGTGGACAAGAGAGTGGGGTCGGTGTTATTACTCAGATGTTAGCTCCTGAATTGGTTCAATTTATGATTCCTGATGCTAGAATTAGACTAGATGACGGACAAAGAGTAATGGTGCAAATTACTGCTGGACAATTAGTCTTAATACCTACTGATGAAGAAGGTAGAGTAATTAAAGATCTACCATTACAGGTATTTGAAATATAAAGAAATAAACTAAATATTAAAAAGTCACTAGCAATAGTGGCTTTTTTTATAATGGAAGGAAATTGTTAGTTAGAAAGTACCGAAATCAGATCGTTAGCCACTTCTCCAGCACTAGTATATCTTTCATCAGGATCTTTAGCTAGAACGCCTGCGAAGATAGCTTCTAAATCTCTATTTAGCTGAGTACTACTTGTTCTTAAATGTGTAGATATTGGTGTATGAGTAGCGTCGTTTAGCATTTTATTTAATAAAAATATATCTTTACCAGAATTTACTAATGATCCGTCAGGATCATTAGGATGCCAGCCTGTTAGCATTTCATATAGAATTGCACCAAACGAATAGATATCAGAGCTTGGAGTAGGCAAGACTCCCGGTTTAAGTGCTACTTCTGGCGCATCATATCTACCAATAAATACTGTTTCCTCGATGATAACAGATTGTTGTACGTAATCAGATCTTCCAAAATCAGCAATCATCGTATGAGCTATTTGTTCAGGGTGATCACTATTAAGATTTGAAAAGTGAGGGAAAATATTTGTTGTACTAGCATCTCCCCATGCAACTCCTTGTGAATGAGTATAGTCAAGTGTATCACCTAGTTGACTGGCAATAGTTAAGAATGCATGTAGCTCAACAGGGTTAGAAATATCGAAGTGTCCTATTTGTTTCATGCGTTCATATAAGTTAGGAGCTTGTATCCAAGGCATCACCATTACATCTACAGATCCCTGCATCTGAAAATATCCTAATTCTGCACGTAGTAGATCTAAAGGTTGAATTATACCTGGATGATCGAGACCCGCTAAAAGCTGATATTCGTGTCGAAGTATCCCTTTGCTTACTGTGTTATTTGGTTTAGGGATTTTTGCAGCTACTGGACCAATATCATTACCGATACTGTGTCCATTGCGCTCATATCCGTCTCCTTTAAGGATAAAAGAAAATCCACCGTATGCAATCGGTCTTGGAATAAATGCATAGAATAGATCAGCAGAAGCTACATCCCAAAAGTGATTATCTCCTGGAAATTTAAGTCCTGTATCTTTTTCAATCCTGCCTATTATTTGTGCACTTTCAGACACTTTTCTATCTTGAAATTTAATGCACGAATTATAACATATTATATAGTCATTATATGCGCATAATCATGTTTTTTTAGTTATGCTAAAATGTGAGAAATTACCACTATTCATGGCGTTAGAGCAGTTAAGTTTAGCTGTCCCTCGGGATCGAAAGATTCAATTATCTGAGTCTCTAAATTCTATATGTGGATCAATTGTAAATAAATCCCAGCAAGTTGTTGCAAACATAAAAGAAGGTCTAGATGTAAGAAAGTCTCTGATCGTTAATAACTGGAATAAACCGCTTAATGCAATATATGTAGATGATTTAGAAAGAATAATAAGCTGGGGACCTATTTTAGCTCCATATTTAGCTATTCTTGCCGGAGTTGCAGTAGATAATTTTTCTGATTATTTACATAGTCATCTTGGCAATCATATACCTCCAAACGAGCATCATCTAAATAGTATGATGTTGCAACAACCAGAACCATCAGCTACACCTGCTACTCCAGATGCTAATAGCTGTTATCATTTACCTGAAGGACACAGCTTATGGCAGTTTGCCTACGAGCAGAGTGAAGCAGATCCATCTGGATGGGGCAACTGGGAATCTGTTTTGGCTGCAAATGCACACCTAAATACAGAGCATATTACGCCACAAGATTGTGTTTATCATCCATCACATCTACCACAACCCACTATTGATGCTACTCCAATTTTAGTAACGCCTGAATCTGCAAATTCTTGTTTGATACATCAAGTTCAGGTACAAGATGGAGATACATTATCAGGAATAGCTGTTGAACATAATTGGGATTGGACTCAGACACAAACAGCTAATCCAGAGTTGATTCAGCAAGGTGTAATTCATCCAGGTGATTGCGTAAACCCACCAGGTTATATTGCTTCTCCTGCACCAGAAATTGCTAGAACGCCTACTGTAGAAGCACTATCTAGTGTAACACCTATGCCAGAAGCTACCATAACCTGCAATATTCCACCTGAGCAAGTGACCCCTGTCTTCGAACAAACTACTCAAACCTTGTCGCAGGTCTATTCAAGTCTAAAACTTGACGAACAAGTAGTTTATAACGGCTCCTATCTTGCTAATGTGTGTAGAGGAATAGATGATTATACTGCTAACCAAAGGGCATATACGGCCACCCATCAATATATCATCGAAAAATCAAATTCTTCAAATACAGACCCAAGTATATGGCCTCTGGTAAGAATAGTAGCTATACCTGCTTTATGTCTGCCAGTAGCTGCGACAGCTGCTGGAGTAGCATGGTGGAAAAGGAGAAAGAGTAGAAGGGCGTTAGAGGAAAGTTAAGTTTTATGTAATATGATTTGGTTTTAACATTGCATTCTGTATTACGTCTATATATTAACTACCAAGAATAGAAAACTTTATTACATAGGCCTTACGAGTGGTTTGGAAAGAAGGTTATGGCAACACAAGAACAAAGTCTATAAAGGTTTTACAAGTAAGTATAATATCTATCATTTAATCTACTATGAGGAATATAGGTATGTTTTCGATGGTATATCTAGGGAAAGACAGTTAAAGAAATGGAGCAGGAAGAAAAAGTTGGAGTTAGTGAAGAAAGTTAACCCTGAATTAAAGTTTTTGATGTGAATATATCTCTCGACTCCATTTCATTTCGCTCGAGATGACAGAGTATGAAGTATTCCGCATGAGATGCCAGAGCGAGAAGTGTTCCGTACTAGATGCCAAAGTGTGAAATGTTCTGTACGAGAAGATGAGGTATGGGAGGTTTTTACTTAGAATGGTAGGTTAGTCGAGTTTTCGATATAAAACTGAATTCGAGTTAACTTGTCATTTTGAGCCTGTCGAGAAATATATCGATACCAAACTGCATACTACATAACTTGTCATTTCGAGCTTGTCGAGAAATATAGCAATGACGAAGTGAAGAATTTTAGAGTAATCGAAGAACGTATTGAATTAAAGAGAGAGGAGCGTGAGCTATGCCTTTTTATAATGCCGAAGCAAAATAAAAAGGGAAGATCATGCGATATGGGCACCGACGGTGACCATATCGCATTGATAAGCCGGCCTTGCACATAGTGCGCGGCTGGCTGGGCTGGTTAGATGTACGGGGGCGGTCCGTGGTTTTGGTCAAGTTGTGATGCCAATTGACGCGGTCGAATGAAGACTACGTAAATAATAATCATCACAAAGATGACAAAACCGAACCAGAGCCATCCCGGTACTGTGCCAAACAGAGGGGGGTCCCCTTTGTCTGCACTGCTCTCTTGTTCGTTGTGTAGGTCTTGACCTTCCTGCAAGTTGATGGACGATCCCTCTGCTCCGAGGCTCGCCGTATTACCGCCGAAAGTTGTCTCCTGATTGTTCAGAGCTTCACCTTGTTGCGCTGTGTTGCTTCCAAAGGTTGTGCTTTGTTCGTTATGGTAAACTTCTACTTCAGCACCTTCTTCTGCAACTAACACATCAGCATTACAGTTGAACAAACAGGAGCTTTGGTCCACAGTCACTTCCGTTTGATCGGTCGCTACTGTTTCTGGATCATTTGATCCTCCGCCACAAGCGCGGGCGCCAAGAATGAACCCAAACAACAGAACAACGAGAGCTGCGTACAGCAGTCTCTTGTCCATGTATCTACTCCGTAATTATGATTTTTCGTCAATTCTTCTGAATACTATCAACTCACTTTCATATATATCATCACCTCCTCAGGTTTAATTTCGTGAGCATTATTTCTAATGAGTACAGCGGTAAAGTCATTCTGTATTGATATTGTGCAAAAAGAAATAATAACTCCACTGTTGTACCCATATAGCTATAAGCTCATACGTTCTTCGATTGTAAAAGGACATTTCCAAACAAGGTAGAGCCATTGTTCAAAAATATAGCATAATTATATCAGATTTTGCTTATATAGTTAATATATCTGTGATATAATTATAGGGTATTTTCTGATATAGAAATGGCTGGAGAATTAGCCTTACCAATACAACAAGAATTTTTACAACATGAGTCTGAGAGGGCTCAAGTTCCTATGGAAGATACTTTCATGTATAAAGCTGGCCGAATGTTTGGCAGAGCTTATGAAAGAGCGAAGCATGAAGTAACCAAAGCATATTACCTATATCTCACACCTGAGAATGTAGCAAAAGCGCAATCCACTGCAGTATTTGCATTAACTGCAATTACAGTAGCAGGTGGAGTAGCACAGATAGCTATGAACGATCCTGAAGTGGCTCAATTCGTACACAATGCATCTCATAACATAGGAAATGCATTTCATGGAATGACTGATAGTATCGCAGATAAGTTACATTTCAATCATCCAGCTCCACATGGAGGAGGTGGTAATGAACACGCACTAGCTATGCAAAGCCAAGTAGATCCAAGTCAGAACGAAGCATGGTGTAATGCACAACCAAATGCGCTCAAACTTACTTATGGTCAAAATACTACAGTTCCTGATATGATTGCTCAGAGGATTGGCCCTCCAGTAACTCAAGCAGACATAGATAAATTTATGCAGATCAACGTTGGGCCTGATGTAAATAATCCAATTAATCCAACAGTATTTATGCAAGGTGATACCATTGCTACACATCCTGGTGGTTGTTTTTTAATTCCTACTGAGCATGTCCCTGTAGTACCAACACCAGCTGCACCAGTGATTGAAGTAGATCCAAATAGTACTACTTTTGTTTTGGTTGAGTTGCTAAAAGAATTGTGGGCAAATAATAAACCGGCAGCCGTAGGCGCTGTTATAGTACCTACTGGTCTTGCGTATGGACTATTGCATTATGGGGTTATACACCCTTTCATAGTTAAGCCGTATAGATATCAAGTACATAAAGGTGCTGTCAGTGCAGCTGTTAGGCAAGTTGAATGGTATCAAATGCAAGGTTCAGTACCATATGATACCCAGCAATTCCTAAACAGACGTGTACAAAATTTCCATAAAATGTATGGTCAGAAGTTGTTAACTCCAGAACGAATGCGACAATTAATGCCAGATATTTTTCGTCAACAAAATATTCCTGTTCATAGAAATACTGGCACTCCTATCAGGAGTAGTCGTAGATCTCAGCGTGGTGAGGGTATTCATATTAGTAGAAGAGATCAGCAAGTGTATGGAAGGCAGCAAGAACAAACATGGATTCCGATTAATAGACCAGTAGAGCCAGAACCAGAGCCTGAAGTTTATTATGAAGAGCCAGAGCCTCAATATCTAGAAAGTCCAGAAGGGTTATACCAATGGATTGAAGATGACCGATATCCAGATGGTGGATACTGGCACCTAGTAGAAGAATATGTTCAAGAGCATGATGATGCTGATGAATTTGGTCTAGACTATTAATCTGCTAAGCAAGAAATGACTCTGATAGCTTATCCCAACTTGGCTCTACTAAGATAATCTGTTCTCCGTTCTGAAATTCAGCAATAATTGTAGGGATTGATCTAGATCCTTTGTTAATTTCAATAACTTTTTTTGAAGCATCTTCATCATCGTCTACACCGATGTAGTTATAATCTATATCGAATTTATCAAAGAATAGTTCAGCGCGTTTACAGTCCCCGCACCAATCAGCACCGTAC